>JAJYAS010000241.1 GCA_021779415.1 Bacillota bacterium | reverse complement strand
TGAATCCATCGAAGAAAAACTCTTTGATGTCATTTCTGAGATTGTCTCAAATCAATTGGATGATAGATCATGATGCTCACAAACTCAACCTTTCTCAATCACGCACTGCCAATTCTCCTACTCATCCAAGTTTCTATGGAAGTCTATTGGCACAATAAAAAAGCTCATCAAGTGCGCCAACACAAGACGAGCCAAAAGAACCTTACACCTAAGTATAGCATAAATCCTTAAAACTATTCATTGGAGGTTGAAGGATTTGACTATAGACGAAAAGAGAAAGCGCGAATGCTTTGCGGTAGATTGCAAATATGCAGAATTAGCTTGCATTGTCTACCACGGAAACGAGTGTATACGGCTCGATGGCAAGCGTATACCGGTTCAGCGTAGTTCGATGGATTACAGGGAGCCTAAACAAAAGCCATCTAATTTTAAGCCTTGGTTTATGCAGGGCTTGCCGGAAATGGAGGTAGACCTATGAAAGACCTAACCAAAGCCCAAGTCATGACAGCACTAAGCCTTGCCAAGCATCCCCTAATCGCAAGTGCAAGTGTTGAAGTCAATAAGAATTTATCTCGAATCTCAATTAGGTCCGAGATTGGAGCTGAGTTTAGTGAAGTGGACAAGCTGATCTTTTCAGAGTTGGGCAAGTTGCTACCTGGTATCGAGTATATGGGACTTCCTGCTAAGTATGTGAATGGGACTGATGATGTGGAGCAGGAACTTTACTTCATTAATTGGGAGGGTGAAACGCTGATTTACTTGACGTTGAGGATTTGCAAGAAGTGGAGTCCAGAAGAAATTATTAGGGAGGGCTGATATGCCACCGGTTAGCGAGAGGATTATTTTGGACCTCTGTGGGGGTACTGGCTCATGGTCGAAACCGTACAAGGATGCCGGATATGATGTTAGGCTAATAACCTTACCGGACTATGATGTTCTGATCTATGCCCCCCCCCGAAAACGTATATGGTATTTTGGCTGCTCCACCTTGTACAGACTTTAGCGTTAGTGGGGCGCAATATTGGAAGCAAAAGGACCAAGATGGAAGGACAATACAGTCGATGTCGGTCACGATTGCTTGCCTAAGAATAATAGCAACATGCCAACCTAAATTTTGGGCCTTAGAGAATCCTGTTGGTAGGTTGAGAAAATGGATGAGTGACCCAAGACTGATATTCAATCCTTGTGATTATGGGGACCCATACACTAAGAAAACTCTCCTATGGGGAAGATTCAATTTACCCGAAAGAAATTCGGTTGAACCAATCAGAGTATGTAGCCAAGGAAGTTGGTTACAGAAACTAGGCGGCAAGTCTGAAAAGACTAAGATGCTTAGAAGTATAACTCCCCCTGGTTTCGCTCAAGCCTTTTATGAAGCTAATCAATAGGAGGGATAACCATGAACTTCGCCGACAAAATAACCCCCTTCCTCGAACACCTTCAAACGTGCGGAGGCTGTCAGGGCAAGCGAAAAATCGAAACCTGTCAATTCGCTTTAGAGTGCATCACAGCAGAAATTTTAAGCAGAAAGAAGTTGGTAAATAATTCTGAAGAGTTGCTGCCTTATTGCATTAATAATCCTACTAACGGTTATTTCCCCAAGGGATGTTATAGCACCCGTTCCATTTACTCAGACGTTGGACATTGTTAGAGAAAATAGGGATAAGGTTGTTAGCCGGAGTGCTGAGGAGGTTGTTGAGCGGAGGGTGATGGTTTGCACGGCTTATACGAATCACGACCCAACTGTAAACGGTTTAGGCATAACAAAAAGCGGTGCAAAAACGGTTGAAGGTGCGACCGTAGCAGCAGACAAAAGTTTGCCATTCGGAACGCAAATAGCCATACCTGAACTGAATTTAATCTTGACTGTTCAGGACCGCGGCGAGGCGATTAAGGGAGATAGACTCGATATATTCATGGAAAAGCGTGAGGATGCGCTGAGGTTTGGGATGAAGAGGTTAGAAGTTTTTATTAAGAGATGAGGGGTGGTAATTAAGATGAGTGAAGTCTTTATGAAATGCGGTCATACTGCAAATGCAGTTAAGAAAACCGAGAACGGCGATATACCTGTTTGTTTAATATGTGCTGGCATAACTCCTGATGCAGAAATAATCGTTGATGCAAAACCTGATCTAACAGGCAGGAAGTCAAGATGTACTTACTTTGGGAAAACATTTAAGCATCAAGGGAGAATGGTGCATTGTACGGCAGAAGTTGATTCTAAGTTTAGTCTTACTTTTTTTAATCATAAACCAAAAAGTCAATACGATGAGCATTATTGTGGTTGCTGGGGTTGGAATTAATGAACCAAAACGTCTATGGCAACCTGAATGAAGCAAGAGCAAGGATATTCGACATGCAGACTTCGCATATTGGGGCTGAGTATAAAACAGAATTAGATGTTGTGGCGATGGCCTTAGACGATGGAATGGACGAATTGGATAGGCTGGCTGGGGAGATAAAGAGATTGGAAAGTGGAGGGAAAAGATTTTGAAAGCTAAAACAATTAAAGCAGTCCTAACTAAAAAGCATAAGGATTTCATTGCGACTATTCAAGATGAGGAAGTGCGCGAGTTAGTCAAGAAAAATTCCATCATCACCGGCGGCTCAATTGTTTCAATGCTGTTAGGCGAACAGGTTAATGATTTTGACTACTACTTCACCGATAAGAAAACGGTAGCTGCTGTAACTAACTACTATGTGAATAAGTTCAATGAGCTAAACCCCGATAAGGACCCTAAACCTGTTGTAGTTGAAACAGAAGATCGAGTGAGAATCAAAATTCAGAGCGCGGGCGTAGCATCCGAAGGACAAAAGTCAGAATACCAATACTTTGAAACAGTTGACCCATCGGAGGGTACAAGTTTTGTTGATGAGGTCGTGGATGTCCTAAATAAAGAGAAGGAAGAAAAACAAAACTATAGACCAATATTCCTCTCTGATAACGCCATCACCTTATCAGGAAAGATTCAACTTGTGATTCGGTTTTATGGAGAACCGGAGCAGATACATGACAACTATGATTTTGTCCATGCAATGTGTTATTGGAGATCAGAGAATAACCACTTAGATTTACCTGCAAGATCGCTAGAGGCCATCATAACACACGAGTTAGTGTACCACGGGTCGAAGTACCCATTAGCATCAATCATCCGTACAAGGAAGTTTATACAGCGAGGTTGGAGTGTTAACGCAGGCCAATTCTTGAAGATGTGCTTACAGGTTAATGAGCTAGATTTGAAAGATATAAAAGTCCTGGAAGATCAATTAACAGGGATGGACGCAGCTTACTTCATGCAAGTTATAGAACTCATTAAGAAGCGCATGGATGAGGATGAGAACTTTAAACTGACAAGTGCATATCTGATTGAAATTATTGACCGGATATTTTAAGGAGGACAAGCATGGATAAGACGGCAACAGTTAGGGAACAATCATTCGTTTCAGCAATGTCAAGCGCACTTTACAACCCACTCGAAATAATGATTCGCTTGAGAAATGACGGTTTTTTCACAGCACCAGCATCAACCAAGTATCACGGAAATTATGAAGGTGGTCTATTCGACCATTCTTTACAAACCATGGACGAACTCATTGCTCTATCTATGCGTAATAAACTTACATGGATTCGTCCCGAAAGTCCTTACATTGTCGGCATGTTCCACGACTTATGCAAAATGGATGCTTATAAAGTAGATCCCGAAAACCCTTTCGGCTGGATTTACAAAGATGATTTATTAATAAAAGGGCATGGTGATAAGTCGGTGATGATTCTCTCAACTCTTATGCAATTGACTGAGGAGGAAGTCTTGTGTATCCGCTATCATATGGGAGCATTTACAGATAAGGAAGAGTGGAATTATTACACAAGGGCGGTTAATAAATACCCGAATGTGTTGTGGACGCATCAAGCGGATATGCTGGCTTCTCATGTTGCAGGAGTGTAAGAAAAATTAAGGAGGAAGAAAATGCAAACTGATATTCGCCTACAATCGCTATCATTCAAAAACATTAAAGGCTTTGAGGATTATGGTATTAACTTCGACGGGAAAGACGCTGATATATTCGGCAAAAACGCTACTGGAAAAAGTAGCACATACGACCTGTTCTTATGGATTTTACTAGGTAAAGACTCTGCTAATCGGTCAGACTATCAGATTAAACCGCAGGATGAGGACGGAAACGAAGTCCATAATCTCGATAGTATTGCTGAATGCGTACTGACCGTCAATGGCAAACCACTAAAACTAAAACGCCAACTTTCTGAAAAGTGGTCCAAGAATCAGAAGACCAAAGTTGTAGAGTTTACCGGAAACGAAACTAAATATTGGGTCAACGATGTCCCAATTAAAGCTAAAGATTATGCTATCGAAATTGGTTCGATCATCAAGGAAAACATCTTCAAGCTCTTGACTAACCCCCTCTTCTTCAACACTAACGAGAAGGGTTTCGGTTGGCAGGAACGGCGTAAGATTCTCTTTGAAATATCCGGTGATGTGTCGGATTCGGATGTTATTGATTCCCTGATAACTCCGGCAGATAAATCTATGGCTGATTTACTGAATGTCGTTAACTCAGGCAGAACAATTGACCAACACAAATTGGTTGTTGCTGACAAAATTAAAACCGTCACAAAAAACAGAGATGATATTCCTTCAAGAATTAGCGAACAACAACGAAATATTCCTGTTGATGCGGTGGATTATACAGCCATAGAAAATGCCCTATTAGGTCACAGAATCGCTTTAGAGGCGGTTGAATTAGAACTAGCTACAAATGCTCAAGGTGCTAGTTTATATCGCCAGAAACAGCAACAGGCGTATAAATTACAAGGCGAATTGGATGCTCGTAAGAAGGAATTGGATGCGGAGTCGGGGGCGGAGCTAAAGGTTTTAGTTGATGAGAAATCTAGTCTTGAAAATGAGAAGTATCGTATTCATTCGCTGATGTTGCAGTTAACCAGTAGGCACAGCTTAAAAACAGAAGAATTGAAAGTGACTAATACCAAAATAGCTGAACTTCGCAAAAAGTGGAGCGAAGAAGATGCTGCCCAATTTATTCAACCTGACGGTTTCTTTTGTCCAACTTGTGAACAAGCGCTACCGGAGGATAAGGCTGAAGAAAAGGTTAGTAAGCTTAAGGAGAACTTCGACAAGAATAAAGCCCAAAACCTTGCTTCAATCAAGCTAGAGGGTAAGACAAATGCCGATAAAAGCAAACTTCTTATTGCTGAACTAGCAGAAATAGCTACCGATACTAATACGCAGGATGCCAAATATAAACAGGTAAATGAACGTCTATCTGAACTCGAAACAGAAATCACACAGCAACAAAATCCCGTAGAAGTGAATTACGAAGCAGATGAAAAATACTCTATCATTTCTACTGAACTCCAATTAGCCAAGGATGAACTGGACAAGCCTATCGAGGACACAACAACCGAACTCCTAGCCAAAAAGCGAGAAACCACTGAGCAAATTGAATCCCTAAACAAAACGCTCAATCAAAAGGAAGTTGTCGCAAAAGCCAAAGTCAGGATTGATGAACTCAAGGCAGAAGAAAGCAAGTTGGCTGCTGAGTTGAACAGTTGGGAACGGCAAGACTTCCTTCTCAAACAATTCACAACTGCCAAGGTGAAAATGCTTGAGGATGCGATTAACAAACGATTCGAGACAGTTAAATTTAAGATGTTCGACATTCTGAATGATGGGTCTGAGAAAGAGGTTTGTCGGACATTGGTTAATACGAATGGCGTTTGGGTTGAATGGGATGGGGCGAATACAGGTGGCAAGATCATTGCTGGGCTTTCGATTATTGAAATGCTGTCGGAGTATTACGGGGTTAGTGTGGTTGCCTTTGTGGACAATTCAGAGGCGGTCACGAGTCCTATTGAAGTTAAGTCGCAGTTAATTAGGTTAATTGCAAGCGTGAAAGATGAAGTTTTAAGAGTGGAGGTTAAGGAATAAATGGCAACAAATGTAGCGGT
>JAJYAS010000240.1 GCA_021779415.1 Bacillota bacterium | reverse complement strand
CGGAAGATGGGCGCTATACTTTGGAAATTGTGGCATGCATTGGAGCCTGTGGCCTTGCACCGGTGATATCGATTAATAATGAGGTTCATGGACGATTATCACCAGAGAGTCTTGCAGGAATATTAGCCAAATACGAGTAGGGGGATAAAGGGATGGCAGAGAACCAACGGATTCTCGTCTGTGCGGGGACGGGGTGCGCCTCATCTGGTGCACACAAAATTATTGACGTTTTGCAGGACGAAGTAATACGCCAAGGCCTTCAGGATTCTGTAAGTATAGTGTCAACAGGATGCCATGGCTTTTGTGAACAGGGACCGACTCTAATTATTGAACCGCAACAAACATTGTATACACTGGTAAAACCGGAGGATATTCCCGAAATAGTAACCAACGACCTTAAAGCAGGGAAACGGGTGGAGAGACTTCTTTATACCGACCCTCTCACTAAAAGTCCAGCCACTACGTTTGCGAATGCCAACTTCTTTGCGAAGCAAGTTCGTGTTGTACTGAAAAATTGTGGTTTTATCGACCCGGAACGGATCGAGGATTATGTTGAACGAGATGGTTATAAGGGTTTAGCAAATGCGCTGAAGATGTCGCCGGATGAAGTCGTTGAAGAGGTCAAGAAAGCCGGGCTGCGCGGACGAGGCGGAGCAGGGTTTCCAACCGGGCTTAAATGGGGTTTTTGTCGGAACTCTCCGGGCGATAAAAAATACATCATCTGTAATGCGGACGAGGGAGATCCCGGGGCGTTTATGGATCGCGGTGTCCTAGAAGGGGACCCTCATTCTGTCATTGAGGGCATGTTAATCGGTGCTTATGCTATCGGTGCTGATGAAGGGTATGTCTACTGTCGTGCGGAATATCCACTTGCCATTAAACATATGGAAATTGCTATATCTCAAGCGGAAAAAGCCGGTTACCTCGGCGAAAACATCCTGAATTCCGGGTTTAATTTCCGCCTTCGAATTAGGGCTGGGGCAGGTGCTTTTGTCTGTGGCGAAGAAACCGCGCTTATGGCATCTATTGAAGGAAGGCGCGGAATGCCAACGGTTCGGCCGCCATTTCCTGCCCAGAGTGGTTTATGGGGAAAACCCACGAATATTAATAATGTGGAAACGTGGTCCAGTGTTCCTCACATTTTGAAAAATGGTGCTGACTGGTACACCCAATACGGAACAGAAAAGAGCAAAGGTACGAAAATTTTTGCTCTAACCGGGAAAATTAATAATACAGGCCTGGTAGAGGTCCCCATGGGTACTACTCTCCGTGATATTCTCTTTGATATCGGGGGCGGAATTCAAAATGGTAAGGCCTTTAAAGCAGTGCAGATTGGCGGCCCTTCGGGCGGTTGTTTACCCGATGAAATGCTTGACCTTGAAGTGGATTATGACACCTTGACCAAAGCAGGGGCTATGGTCGGCTCGGGTGGTCTGGTTGTTATGGATGAAACCACTTGCATGGTGGATATTGCGCGCTTTTTCTTAGATTTTTCCCAAAAAGAATCCTGCGGAAAATGTACTCCCTGTCGGGAAGGGAACAAGCGGATGTGGGACATCCTGGATCGGATTACAAAAGGAGAGGGGAAATTAGAAGACCTCGATACGCTGGAGAATCTCGCCTTAGTCATAAAAGAGACTTCGCTTTGTGGACTGGGACAAAACTCTCCAAATCCTGTTTTGGCCACGCTTAAGTACTTCAGAAGCGAATTTGAAGCACATATTCTGGAACATAAATGTCCAGCACATGTTTGTTCTGCCTTGCTCACTTATTCAATTGATGAGGAAAAATGCAAGAAATGTGGACTTTGTGCCAAGAACTGTCCGGTTGGCTGTATTTCAGGAGATAAGAAAACACCGTATAAGATTGATGAAGCTGCTTGCATCAAATGCGGAACCTGTTTAGAAAAGTGTAAGTTTGATGCGGTTACTCGCGCTTAAACCTAGTCTTAACCGATAAACTGAGAGGAGGCACTATGAATTGATTACACTAACAATAGATGGGCGTGAAGTCGTTGTTCCGAAGGGAACGACCGTGCTTGAAGCCTGTCGTATGAATAATATTCCGATTCCAACCTTGTGTCATGACCCGGAGCTTACCCCTTCAGGCGCCTGCCGTTTGTGTGTCGTTCAAATCGAAGGGATGCGCAATCTTCCCCCGTCATGTGTCACGCAAACAACCCAGGGCATGGTAGTACAAACTCAAAATCCGAAAGTTAGAGCTGCGCGTAAAACGATTCTTGAACTTTTGGTAGCAAATCATCCGTTAGATTGCATGACCTGTCAAAAGATGGGTAATTGCTCTTTGGCTGAGTATGCCTATGAGTACGGCGCCACGGGAGAACTTTATAAGGGTGAGCGCCGTAACCTTCCAATTGATGAAGGAAACCCGTTTATTTTAAGAGATCCTAATAAATGTATTCTGTGTGGGAAATGTATCAAAGCGTGTAGTGAAGTTCAGGGAAAAAGCATTTTAGACTTTTCATTCCGTGGATTTGATGCCCAAGTGGGCCCAGCCTTTAATCTTCCCTATCACGAATCAGATTGTGATTTCTGCGGTTCATGTGTCTCGGTCTGTCCGGTAGGTGCATTGACCGAAAAGAAAATGGTCGGTAAAGGACGTCCTTGGGAAGTGTCGAAAGTCCAAACGACATGCCCATTTTGTGGGGTAGGATGTAACTTTGACCTTAACGTGAAAGACGGTGAAGTCATCGGTGTGACTTCAAATCCAGAAGCACCGGTCAATGGTAAGGCCTTATGTGTCAAAGGACGGTTTGGGATGGATATGATTCATAGTCCTAACCGTTTGACGACCCCTTTGATTCGAAAAGATGGGGTTTTGGTCCCTGCAGAATGGGATGAGGCCTTAGATTTAGTAGCTTCAAAGTTTAGCGAAATTAAAAACGCCTATGGTCCGAATTCCCTTGCTGCTTTAAGTTCTGCCCATTGCACTAACGAAGAGAATTATTTAATGCAAAAATTCATGCGCGCGGTGATCGGTACCAACAATGTCGATCACTGCGCTAGGACCTGACACGCTCCCACTGTGGCCGGTCTGGCCACTTCATTTGGCTCGGGAGCGATGACAAATTCCATTAATGAGATTCCATATACCAAGGTCATGTTTGTGATTGGTTCAAACGCTACAGAAGCTCATCCTGTGATTGGAACCAAAATGAAGCAAGCGTTGGCCAATGGGGCAAAGCTGATTGTTGTGGATCCTCGGGGCATTAACCTTGCCGAGTGTTCAGATCTTTGGCTGAGGCTACGTCCTGGAACAGATATTGCACTGATCAACGGGATTATGAATATAATTCTTGCCAACGGTTGGGAAGACCGCGCGTTCATTGAAGAACGTACGGAAGGGTTTGAAAAATTCCAAGAAACTATTCAAAAATTCCCTCCCGAAGTGGTTAGTAAAATAACCGGAGTTCCCGTCGAGCAGCTGGTGGAAGCTGCCAGAATCTATGCGACTGCAGAACGGGCAGAGATCTTCTATACCTTAGGGATTACAGAGCACACTTGTGGTACGGATAACGTCATGAGTTTGGCGAATCTAGCCATGCTTACGGGTAATTTGGGTAAGGAGAGTTCCGGTGTTAATCCCATGCGTGGGCAAAATAATGTGCAGGGCGCTTGTGATATGGGTGCACTGCCCGATGTTTACCCTGGTTATCAAAAGGTTGCAATTCCTGAAGTTCGGGCGAAATTTGAAGCGGCTTGGGGCGTCTCCCTAGACCCTAATCCAGGATTTATGATTCCAGATATGTTCGATGCGGCTGTGAGCAAAAATCTCCGCGCCTTGTATGTTCTGGGGGAAGATCCTGTGATTACAGATGCCGATGCAAACCATGTGCGTAAAGGCCTTCAGGCCCTTGATTTCCTTGTTGTGCAAGAGATTTTCCTGTCTGAAACGGCTAAATTGGCGGATGTTGTGTTACCAGGGGCTAGTTTTGCAGAGAAGACGGGTACCTTCACGAATACGGAGCGTAGGGTGCAAATGGTTAATCAAGCTATTAAGCCTATTGGAAACGCTAAGGTTGATGGGGATATCATTTGCGAATTGGCAACCCGCATGGGTTACCCCTTCGTATATTCTTCCTCGGAAGAAGTTATGCAGGAAGTGGCGAAACTTACCCCTCAATTTGCCGGAATCACCCATGCGCGTCTAGGTACTCAAGGTTTGCAATGGCCAGTGCCGCACGCAGAACATCCAGGAACTAAATTCTTACATGAAGGGAAGTTTAACCGGGGCAAAGGGCTCTTTGTGCCGATTGACCATCAACTACCGGGTGAACAACCGGATGTAGAGTATCCTTTCTTACTCAGTACGGGTCGAAAACTTGCCCTTTATAATGTCTTTACACAAAATTCAGAAGCCCTCGTAAGCCATTCTCCAGAAGAGTTGGCGGAGATTAATCCAGCGGATGGCAAACGGCTCGGACTTGAAGACGGTGAAGTCGTTAAAGTGGCATCCCGCCGAGGAGAGCTGGAAACAAAGATCCAACTTACCGAACGGGTGCCCCTCGGAATGGTCTTTATGACCCTTCACTATGATGAATCTCCGACGAATGTCTTAACCAATGGGGCGTATGATAAAGTCACTAAAACGTATGAGTATAAAGTTTGTGGCGTGAAGATCTCGAAACTTAATTAGCACGAAAAAATGGGCCTTCGTTAGAGAAGGCCCATTTTTTACTTAGTTGGGGACATTCCTGTCCCGAAGAACAGCTTTTACTTCAGCAGGTGTGTCCCCTTTTCCGCAGATAACCTACTTATCCATAATGCGGTTCATAAGGCGCATCGAACACATTTCCCCGCACATGGTACAGCTGTCCTGATGCTCAGGGGCGGATTCTTTACGATAACGTTCCGGTTTTTCCCGGTCCAAGGCTAAGTCAAACATTTTCTCCCAATCTAAATCTTGTCTGGCCTGGCTCATTTCCCGGTCCCATTCGGCGGCCCCGGGAATCCCTTTGGCGATATCCCCGGCATGGGCCGCGATTTTGACTGCAACGATCCCTTCCCGAACGTCATCCAAGGTGGGAAGACGAAGGTGTTCTGCTGGTGTCACATAGCAGAGAAAATCTGCTCCAACCGAGGCGGCTAAAGCTCCGCCGATCGCACTAGTGATGTGATCGTAACCGGGAGCAACGTCGGTGACTAACGGTCCTAAAATGTAAAAGGGCGCGCCATGGCAAAGCCTTTTCGCTAACTGGACATTGGTCACAATTTCATTCAGGGGAACATGGCCCGGTCCTTCAATCATGACTTGCACATTTCGTTTCCAGGCCCTTTGGGTTAGCTCTCCCATCACGATCAATTCCGAAATTTGGGCTCCGTCTGTGGCATCGGCTATGCTTCCCGGCCGACAGGCATCTCCTAAACTCAAGGTTACGTCGTATTCTGCGCATATATCTAAGAGATCATCAAAATATTCATAAAAGGGGTTTTCGTTTCCGGTTAATTCCATCCAAGCATACAGTAGGGAGCCACCTCGGGAGACAATGTTGGTGACGCGGGAGGTTTGTTGAAAGTGCCGGCCGGTTTCCCTGTTTATGCCAGCGTGGATGGTTACAAAATCAACCCCGTCTCGGGCGTGTTGTTCTACCACGGCTAAGAACTCTTGGGGTGTAATGTCTTCCAACTTTTTATCTAAATAGCCAAGGGCATCATACATAGGAACCGAACCGATCATAGCTGGGGACATGTTAATGAGCCGGTGGCGAAATTCGACGGTTTTGCCGTAGTTACTGAGATCCATAATCGCTTCCGCTTTCATGTCCAGAGCCATGCGTACTTTGGCCAGTTCGCTATCGAGGTTAGCACAATCCGGGGAGATGCCCAAATTGACATTAACTTTCGTCTTAAGTCCAAGACCTACGCCCTCGGGGCTTAATGATGTATGATTGCGGTTAGCTGGTATGACGATGCTGCCTGCCGCCACTCGAAGTCTAATTTCCTCAGCAGTCAGGCTCTCTTTGGCAGCGACC
>JAJYAS010000239.1 GCA_021779415.1 Bacillota bacterium | reverse complement strand
AATCACTCTTTAGAACGTTATCGAAAAACCGACTCGGAAATCATGGAGACTGCTTTGAGCCTCGTAGAATCTGGAGTCCACTTGTTGGATTTGACGATGGGAGAAGATCCGCATTATTTTGAAACCGGATTCGAGACCTTAGTAAAAACGGTGGAGGCTATTAAAAAAACCACAAATATTCCAATTATGATATCCACGGGTGTTGTTTCCGAGGAGGTTCTCGGGAGATTCAAAAAGGCTGGTGCCGATTGGTATGCTTGTTATCAGGAAACTCACACTCCTGACCTTTATCATAAACTCAGGCTAGGTCAAAGCTATGGTGAACGCATGGAACGGAAAAGGGCTGCTCGTAAGATGGGTTTTTTGATTGAGGAAGGGCTGCTTACTGGTGTTGGGGATACGGATGAAGACCTGGTTAATTCTCTGGAAGAGATGAAAAGGCTTGAGGCAGACCAAATTCGGGTCATGAGTTTTGTTCCCCAGAAAGATACGCCTATGCAGGACTTCCCGACGATACCTCACTTAAGGGAGTTACTACTTATTGCGGTGATGCGGTTGGTTTTTCCGGATCGATTGATTCCCGCCTCACTGGATGTGGATGGCTTACATGGTTTGGCAGAACGACTCAATTCAGGGGCTAACGTCGTGACCTCGATCATCCCTCCTCAATCTGGTCTGGCTGGTGTATCTAATCATTCGCTCGACATCGAAGACGGAAATAGGACGGTCAGTAAAATTCTTCCGTTATTGAAACAAAGTGGCCTGGTTGCGGCAACCCGGCATGACTATGAGGAGTGGGTCAGGAGGCGTCAATAACAGTTCATGGTAGGTGTGTGAAAGGGGCATTGGCATGCGGGTAGCAATTGTAGGGGGGAAGCTCCAAGGAGTCGAGGCGAGCTATTTGGCAAAAAAAGCTGGATGGGAAGTTATCCTCGTTGATAAGAATGCTTGGGTTCCTGCAGCAGAACTTTGCGATCAATTATACTCTCTTGATGTTACCAAGGTCGTGGAGTGGATTCCGTTTTTAAAAGGGATTGATTTAATTATTCCTGCTCTAGAGAATCAGGAAGCCTTGGATAGCCTTGTAAGAAGTGCACATTATGCCAGTGTTCCATTATTATTTGATGGGGATGCCTACGCAATTTCTTCCTCCAAACTAAGCTCCAACGAAATGTTTGCACGTACTGGAGTTCCAGCACCCATCCCTTGGCCAGAATGCGGTTTTCCAATTATCGTTAAACCTTCTAGCGCAAGCGGAAGTGAAGGAGTCCATAAAGTTAAAAGTGCCTATGAATTTCAGCAGTTGTTTGAAAAGGGTTTAACTGACTGGGTTATTGAAGAGTATTTGGAAGGTCCATCCTATTCGTTAGAGGTCATCGGTTTTGCTGGAATTTATAAGGTGTTGCAAATCACGGAACTCCAAATGGATGAAGTATATGATTGCAAACGGGTTGTAGGTTCTGCCGTTCTATCAGACAAACTCAAGGGAGAATTTGAGGAGATCGGGTTGAGTTTGGCCCAAAATCTGAAGCTAAACGGGATTATGGATATTGAGACAATTTTGCATCAGGGTCAATTAAAGGTCTTGGAAATTGATGCCCGACTTCCTAGCCAAACTCCAATTGCTGTCTATCACGCGACAGGAATAAACATGCTGGAAATTCTCGGTAAGGCTTTTGTTCAAGATGAGCCATGGCAAGAATTTGAGGTCAAGGAGAATCGGGGCGTGATATTCGAACATATTCATGTTTTCGACGATAGCCTTGAGATTTCAGGTGAGCATATTATGAAGGACGCCGGTCCGCTCCATCTTTATGAGGATTTTTTCGGAGCAGACGAAGTGCTTACCAACTACATTCCAGGTAAAACAGAGTGGGTTGCAACCCTGATCATCAGTGGGGTTAACAGCCAGGCAGCGTGGGAAAAACGATGCAATGTCATTCAGGAGATTAGGAATGAATGGGGGATCCGGCATTACTTTGATAAATGTCCGGTAAACGAAGACCACGATAAGGTTCTAAGAAGTGCTTCGGGGAGTTGATCGTTTTGACACGACTTAAAGAGGATGATGTTAACGAAATAGCCACTTCGATGGTGGATTATGATGCCGAATTAGTGAGAAGGACAGGGTCTTCTTTAAAGAGGATAGCCGCCAATGCGGTTGGCCGGGAGATAAGCGCACTCTACAATCAACATCCACAAGTAGCAGTGATCCCTATGACCTGTGGGCAAGGAATTATTACTGGTTTTGTGGAGTCTGTGGCTAGCATTATAAGCTATCTCGGCTTTAATACCGTTGTTACAGAATGCCGGGACGCAGGCGGCGTGGCCGAAGCTGTGCAAAACGGTGCGGAAATTATGTTCATGGCCGATGATGATCGTTTTGTGGCTCTTAATATTAAAACTGGGAAGGTCTCTGACAATGGGGAAGCCACTGGCAAGGGATATGTCGCCGGACTTGAGCGTATGTGCAAGGGTTTGAGGGACAAAAAGGTGTTATTGATAGGTGCTGGTCCGGTAGGCAATGGTGCAGCCTTGGCCCTTGCAAGGTTTGGGGCAGTGATTTCCGTTTATGACATAAATTTGTCGTCAAGCCAACGATTAACGGGAGAGTTAGGCAAACAAGGTTATACCGTAACAATAGAAACTGACCTGGATGAAGCTTTATCAAGACATCGCATTTTGCTGGATGCTTGCCCTGCGGGAAATATTATTAAGTCGAAGTATATCGCTGAAGATACGATGATTGCAGCTCCTGGGATTCCTTTAGGAGTACAAGAGGAAGACGTTAAACAACTCTCAGAACGACTGCTTCATGACCCTCTTCAAATCGGAGTAGCCACCATGCTTTTTGACGTCATATAACCACTAAAATTTTTACTACTGACTTTGTGAATTTTCACTTGAATCTTGGGTGATTGTTGGATTGGAGTTGAAATAGATGGCAATAGATTCGGCAAGTAAAAAGCGTTATTATCGTAAGAATGTAGATTTCTTTAAGTTTGTAGAAAAACTTAAGTTATGGCCTTCAAGAAGTGGGATTTTACATGGGATCAAAAGCATGACAATCAGAGGAAATACTGCGGAGATTGTTACGCATTGCAATGAAACGTTCCAGATTTACAATTCAAGGCATAGCCGAGCGGCCCGTTGCCTTCGAAATAAATTGTTTTTTCACGCCTGCGGAACCTGTAAAATTCCAGGGTGGAAGTTGGAGAAATACTCAGAAACTTATGTTAATCAAAACTACGGCTCCCGTCTGAAGAGTTAACAAGACACTAGTTAATTGTGAGTGGTCCATCAATCCATAATAATAGTTTGCAAATGCGATAATGCTTGTTTTTATTCCTAATAGGCGGAAAAATCAAGCTTTATTATAAGACCTTTATTCCCTTTCTAAGATAGGTTATCGGGGTAAGGGGACTAACTCGGATTTCAGGTATGAACTTATAATTAAGAAAGAGGAGGAACTTAGTAATGGCTAACTATGCGGATCTTGCACAAAGCGTTATTACGGGTCAGAAGGATCAAGTAAAGGATCAAGTCAATAGTCTTTTGGCAGAAGGGAAAAACCCTTTGGAAATTGTCAATCAAGGTCTAATTGAAGGGATGAATGTTGTAGGTGTTCGTTTTAAGGCGGGGGATATGTATGTTCCGGAGGTCCTCATGTCAGCTAAGAGCATGAGTGGCGGGCTTGAGATTGTTAAACCTTTAATTGCAGCTGCGGAGCAAAAAAGTCAAGGAAAAATTGTGCTTGGAACTGTAAAGGGTGACCTTCATGACATCGGCAAAAACCTTGTCGGTATGCTGATTGAAAGTGGCGGGCTCGAAGTTATCAATATGGGTGTAGATGTCTCTGCCGATGACTTTATTGATGCTGTTATTGAGCATAAACCCGATATCTTAGCCTTATCCGCTCTTTTGACTACCACAATGCCAGCTATGCGAGACATCATTGAATATTTGGAAGACGAGGGTCTTAGAGATCAAGTTAAGGTTATTATCGGTGGGGCACCTGTTTCAAGAGAATACGCTGAAACCATTGGTGCGGACGGTTATGCTCCGGATGCTGGGTCTGCAGTTGAGCTTTGCAAGAAAATCATGTCAGATAAGCAAGCGTAAGTCATTTTTTAGGGTTTAGTGAGTTGCTTCGACTCAGACCTGCTTTTTAAGGAGGTGACGCTGTTTTTAGTTCGGATAAACGTTTAAGAGTGAGTTATTCTAAAAATACTTGGAGGTGATTCATTTGACAGTCAGAGGTATACACGCCGGTTCCGCTCGTATGGACGGCATCGGACTGAATATGTTTACCGAAGATGAACTGTATGACGTCCATTTAGCCACATTGGACGTTCTATGGGACATTGGGGTAAGAGTTGAAAGTGAAGAGGCAAGGGAAATATTCTATAGTAACGGATGTACCGTCAACCGGGAAACGAATATCGTGAAAATTCCTGCATTCCTTGTTGAAGATGCTATTCGTTCGATTCCTAAGACGTTTAGAGCATGTGGAAGAAAACGAGAAAACGACTGGCTCAATGAAGGAAATCGGACCGGATTTGTCAACTTTGGGGAAGCTATCCGTATGATCGACCCTTATACGAAGCAACTTAGAAAACCATTCAAAAAAGACGTAGATGATGTAACACGTTTCTGTGAAGCTATGGATCAGATTGTTGTCTACGAAAGAGCGTTGGGGCCCTCTGAAGTTGATCCGGATGTTTCCCAAGTTCATATTGCCGAATCGTTCTACAAATATTCGACTAAGCATGCCTATATTGGGATGAATCGTCCTGAAAATATGCGTGCGGCAGCTAAAATGGGATATGTTGTTTCCGGTGGGGAGGATAAATTCCGCGAAAGACCGCTTTTCTCACAAAGTACAGACCCTGTCGCACCTCTAGTTCATGCCAAAGGAGCAACTGATACTCTTCTTCAAGCGATCCGCTTAGGAGTTCCTGCAAAAATTAATTCCATGGGGCTAGCTGGGGGCACAACTTGTGTAAACCTAGCAAGTACTTTGGTCACGCATAATGCTGAAATTCTTAGTATGTTTGTTTTAGGACAGCTAGAGAAGAGAGGATATCCGATGGTCTATGGAACTTCAACGACCATGATGGATTTGAGAACAACCGTTGCATGCGTGGGAACACCGGAACTCGCTCTCTTTAGTGCGGCTTGCGCCAAACTTTCCCAATTCTACAATATACCTGTCTGGGTTGCTGGTGGATAGACAGACAGTAAAGTACCGGATGCTCAAGCGGCCCATGAGTTTACCCTTACCGCCTTATTACCAGCGTTAGCAGGCGCTAACATGATATATGGTTTGGGGATGCTCGAAGGGGGTCTGACTTGGGATTATGCTCAAATGGTAATGCAGAATGAAATGGCTCGTATGATTATGCATACCATTAAGGGAATTCCGATTAGTGATGAGAAAATGGCATTGGAAGTTGTCCGTTCGGTAGGTATCGGCGGAGAATTCATTAGCTGTGATCACACTTACGCGAATTACAAAGAGCTTTCTAAAACAGAATTGCTGAATCGTCAAAATAGAGAAAACTGGGAGACGGCTGGCAGTAAGGATATTGTCGAAACCTCCTACGAAAAATCTATTGATATTCTTGAGAACTACGAGAACCAGAACCCCCTTCCAGAAGATATCCAACGCCAGTTGAGAGATATTGTGTTAGAAGCAGAAGCGGAGACAACTGAAATCAAGGCGAAGGAAAAAGAAGCTAGACGGAGACCTAGAAAGCCCAAATTCTAAAGTGTCTAGTGTTTTACAAAAGTTTAGGAGCTGGTGGATGTACCAGCTCCTTTGTGATTTTATAGTCCGATTTACTCGATCTTTTTAAGTTCGGTTTCCTGACCAGGGAAATATTTTCTGATCAGACGACTTGCTTTACTTTGACTAATATCGAGTGTTTTTGCTACTTCATAAGAACTGCCTAATTCTTTATAGGCTTGTAAGATCAAATTCTTTTCTACATGACTCACCGAGATCG
>JAJYAS010000238.1 GCA_021779415.1 Bacillota bacterium | reverse complement strand
ACAGTGACCACCGACGCCTGGTCCTGGGTAGAAGGTTTGAATGCCAAATGGTTTTGTGCCGGCAGCTTCAACCACTTCCCAGATATCAATCCCCATGCGATCACAGAGCATCATCAATTCGTTGACCATCGCAATATTTACAGCCCGATACGTGTTTTCGAAGACTTTGGTCAATTCTGCCGCTGCCGGTGAAGACACGGGAACAACATTGGCAATCGTTTGAACATAAAGGGTATAGGCAATCTCTAAGCAAATTGGGGTCATCCCTCCAACTACTTTCGAGGTGTTTTTCGTGCTAAACCGCTTGTTGCCTGGATCCACACGTTCCGGAGAGAAGGCGAGAAAGAAGTCTTTCCCCACCTTAAGTCCCGTTTTCTCCAAGAGAGGAAGAATGACTTCTTCCGTGGTTCCGGGATACGTTGTACTTTCTAAGGTGATGATCTGTCCAGGGCGAAGGCGTTTCACGATCTCTTCTGTTGAAGCCTGAATGTACGAAATATCTGGGTCGCGAGTAATTGTCAAGGGTGTGGGAACACAAATGATCACGACGTCACATTCCGTTAAGCGGGAAAAGTCCGTCGTCGCCACGAGCAGGCCCTTTTGCACCAGCTCTTTTAGATCCTCGTCTTTGACATCTCCAATATAATTGTCCGCTGCATTCACACGGTCAACGCGGGCTGAGTTAATATCGAAACCAAGAACCGGAAACCCGACTTTTCCCTTTTCAACAGCTAAGGGGAGTCCTACATATCCTAAACCAATAACCCCAACTTGTGCTTCGTGCTTTTCTATTTTTCCCTTAAGAGTTTGAGCAACAACATCTTCACTTGTAATAACATTCTTTACCGTCATCATCCTACTAATTTCCCCCTTAATGATTAGCTACTGCTTTGTCCGTCTTCTTGCGAAACGTCGGAATAACTGTCTGCAACAATTCAATGACTTCATCTCGCTTTAAATAGCTGCCTCGTTCTCGAATAATATGTGTCAACTCTTCAAGACGCCCAACGTCAATTTGGTTGGGTTTAGCCACAAAAATTCGGCTGTGTTTCGTTGACGTTGTTCCCTCTTCTGCTGTCAACAATTCTTCAAAGAGTTTTTCTCCCGGTCGAATCCCTGTGAATTGTATCTTAATATCGACATCGGGTTCGAAACCCGAAAGCCGAATTAAGTCTTTAGCCAAGTCTACGATTTTAACAGGTTTTCCCATATCTAGGATAAATATTTCTCCACCCTTAGCCATAGCCCCAGCTTGAATGACCAGCTGGGCAGCTTCCGGAATCGTCATGAAGTAACGCACCATATCGGGGTGAGTGACAGTTACCGGGCCCCCTTTAGCAATTTGTCGCTTAAAGGTCGGGATGACACTCCCTCGACTCCCTAAAACGTTCCCAAACCTTACCGCTACAAACTTAGTTTGCGAACGGCGATCCAAACTCTGAATGAGCATCTCTGCAGTTCGTTTCGTTGCCCCCATGACGCTGGTTGGATTGACCGCTTTATCTGTTGAGATAGAAACGAATGTTTTTACCTTCACTTTGTCTGCTGCTTCCGAGAGATTCTGGGTCCCGACGACATTGTTTTTCAAAGCTTCTTCTGGATTACGTTCCATCAGAGGGACATGTTTATGCGCCGCAGCGTGGAAGACGACGCCCGGTTTGTATCGTTCAAAGATCAAGAATATTTTCTCTCGATCTTTAATATCCACAATTTCTGTTATGTAGTCTATGCTAGGGTGCTCGGCACGCAATTCCTGCTCGATGTCAAAAATGGTATTTTCACCATGCCCAAGTAAGACCAGTTTCCCTGGATTAAACCTCGCAATCTGGCGGCTTATTTCCGAGCCGATGGAGCCCCCCGCTCCGGTGATGAACACCGTTTCTCCTGCTACATATCCTGCTACTTCCTCTAAATCTACGGAAACAGGGTCTCTACCCAGTAAATCTTCCACTTGAACCTGTCGTATGGCGTTGACATTAATATCTCCACTAATAATGTCATAGACGCCGGGCATAATCTTTAACTCGACCCCGGATTTTTCACAAATTTGCACGATTTCCCGAACGGATTCTCCCGAAGCAGAAGGCATGGCTATGATGACTTCATCAATATTATGCCCTTTGACAACGCGATTGATATCCTTCCGGGTACCCAAAACCGGAATGCCCAGTAAATGTAACTTCTGTTTAGAAACGCTATCATCAATAAACCCGATTGGACGCCCATCTCGATAATTGCGATTTTTCAATTCTCGCGCTGCCAGTACGCCCGCATCCCCTGCCCCCACGATAAGGACTTGCTTTTGCGACCCCGGAACGTGACGATCAAAGGCATTTTCCTGCAAGATTCGCCAGATAAACCGAGATCCACCGATCAAAAAGACCATGGCCAGCCAAAGCAACATAGCTGCAGTATGAGGCAATCTATACACAGCCCTAACCAAACCGTAAACATAGACTACCGTAACCGTCCCGCCCGTTCCTACCGTCACAGCATAAACAATGGAGAGTAGTTCCCCGGTACTGGCGTACTGCCAAAGACGATTATATAAGCCAAAAACATAGAACACCGCAAGATAAAGGATCGTAGCCGCCGCAGCGGTATGGTAGTACGTCTGATAATACTCTAATGGGATGGCTCCTTCGAAACGCAAATAAAAACTGCCGAAAGCTGCTAAGTTGATTAGCATAGCATCAATCAGCATCAAAATCAATGTTCGTCTGCGTAATGACACACTGTTCAGTCCCTTCTAAAATGAACCTGTCCGTAAACTTATCGTTCAAAGTTTACTACAATTTGCGTGCCATTACAACCTTACTCATCAACCTTACCGCCAAATCCTCGCATATACTCAAACCTACCTATCAAATCTATCGATCTATAGTGGTAAAATTTTAGACTTAGGAAAATTTGATTTAGGAACTCCCGCCTGAGTCTCGCCCAAGGCCAAAAAACGTCCGTATGGGAAAACTTGAACCAGCTTATAAAAAACCAAAGGTCCCAGAAGCCCAACGACAAAGAAACGCAGCGGCGTGATTGCCATGAACTGACGTGCCATATAGCTGGAGGCTAGATGCAAATACATGATCACCATGGCAGCCCTACCTAAGTGACTAAGCGCATCATTGAGAAAAGGAACTTTGGCCAGAATCATACTTAGTTAACTTAAAAGCAAGGTAAGCACCAACGGGACGATTAGATTAGTTCCAAAATAATAATATTGGCGATGTTTCATATCCAACCCATAATCCAGGATTTGGTGTGAATAGAGATAGATGAACCCTAAGAAGAGCACTAAGGATAACCCAAAAACGATAGTACGGCGGTTGGGTATCTCCAATAGTTTCTTTTGCCTGATGCCATGACCTAGGGCGTAAAAGGCAAGGGCATATAACCCAACATCCGCATTCCAGGGAACAAAAACCCCTGTCCAATAACGAGATTCCCAATAGGCTAAGAAAAAACACCCTGCCACGAAGAGCACTTTGTAAAGTGCTGAGGAAACAGTTCGGCATAAGTAATCATATACAATTTGTGTTACAAACAAACACGTGGTAAACCAAAACGTCGCATAGACGCCTTCCAAAAGGCTTCCCCCTAATAAGAAGGGTTTCCAATTGCTACTCAAAAACTGTCCCACAGATTGCCCTCTCCATAGAGTGACACTAACCATCAGGAGTGTTAAAAGCAATAAATAGAAAAAGTAAGGGACCAGCAAGTGTTTTGCTTTGCGCAGAACATAAGTTAACCATGTTTGCTGCGGTTTAAAGCGGTAGAGATACCCACTCACCAAGAAAAAGAGTAGCATATGAAACCAAAACATATAGAACGAGTTATGACTTCCGGAATGTCCCCAAACGACCGTCAAAATTCCGAGGCCTTTTAAGATATCCACCCATTTAACACGTTCGACTTCAGAGCCCATGACGGTTCCCACGATCATTTCCTCCCTTTTCTAGTCAAGAATCATTCCACTGTCCATCAGTTTTGTCTATCATACACTCCAGCTAGCGCCAAGCCTTGGCGAAGGCGGTCGCCTTAGTTGCACTTATGCCACCTAAATTTACGCTTTCTGATGGGTACAAAAAAGACTGCCTAGCTAAATGCCAGGCAGCTCATTGTTTAACGTCTCTATACTATTGGATGGGACTCTCCCCTGTGATTATCCAGCGCGAATTTAATTTCAAGAGATTGACACGAACGTGTACAGTCTGCTCATGCTCTTCCCCGACTGTAGCGGAATCTGCTACGTTATAATCCCTGGCTGTGTAGTGATAATCTGCACGTAGTGTGGCTGTATTTTCATTGGCACTTTCCACGTCAACCCTGTCAAAGGTTATCTGACTAACATCGAGCCCTATGCCTTGAACCAAATATTCCTCCGCTCGCCGTGCATGTTTCTCGAACAAGTCTCCTGTATAAGCTTTAGCTAATTTGACTCGAAAACTCTCCATATCCGTTGATTTCCAAGCTCCGAAAAAGATCCCGATATCTTGCTTATAGTCTGTAATAATTTGTTGTTTCAGTTGACTTAGCGCCGGAGTATCCTTGTTGCTTCCATTTTGCCCTAGGGATAGGACATCGTTTTCTGACCTAACAGGATTCGAAATTGAATCCGAATTACCTAAATTCGAAGGGGTGTTATTTCCTGATAGACTATCCGGAACTGTGTTTAAGGTTGGAGGGGTTTGCGTTCCTGAAACAGTTTGTACCTTGTCTTGACCACGTAGTTTAGAGATAAAAGACGCAGGAGAACTCGAATTCGTAAGCAATGACATGCTGAGAGTTCCAACTAATACACCGAGACCTAATGCTAGGCCACCTACCAAATAATTCATTTTACGCATAAAGACCAAAATCTCCTTTAACTGGATTTTGTTACTATTTTGACCAGCGCAGGAGGATTTTAGACATATAAAGAAAACTTGGCTAACGCCCACACGAAGACACAGTCTTCGCACGTATTAACCCTTCTTGCAGACACTGTCTTCGCACGGATTAGCCTTCTTGCAGCCTTAGCGAAGGCGGTCGCCTTAGTTGCACTGATGCTTGGAAAGTATATAACGTAAGTTTATACTTTCTGACTGTACAAAGAAAAGCGCAAGGCCTGTCCCTTTAAGGCAGGCCTTGCGCTTTTCTATTCAGTTTTATGGACTTATAATTCAACAACTAATCTCAGTTTTCAACCTCGTAAAACAAGGTCACAGTCTACTGATTTAGTTGTCTATTTAATTTTTAATTAACCAATTATACTTTTCTCAATCAGCCCTTTTCATTATCATTTTATCCACTTCCAAGACTCCCACTTCTATATTAATTCTATCTTTTTACTGCTCTTTTCCGAGCATTTCATTGACCCAATGTCTCTAATTATCTATAAGTGCGCAAGCCCTTTGCACCTGGGAAATAATTCAACGGATCTGTTAGCATGACCATTATTCTAATTAAGCTCCATTTCATTCCTATGTCCATTGCACGATCTGCTACCCTGAATTATTACCGTTTGGTTGCAAAGGGCGTTGCTCCGTAGATTTTAGAATTAACGTCATTGCGCAAGATGTGCGCATCTAGGTCATGGATCCCTTGGTGGAACTGTTCGATTCGCGCTTTATCTTTGGAGTTAAACGCGTCAATTCCACTGTTGAGCAGCACATCAATATAACCGGTAAAGGTTACTGCTTTGGAAACATTGGCTTCATTTTTAAACTGCTTGTCCAAGAGAGTTTTATGGAACACAATATACTTTTCAATGTCTTGTTCGTTCAACTGCGGACCCGCTGCTGGCCCATAGAGATAGCCATCTACATATTGATGGATGTTCCAAGCCGAACCAAAGGCTAATGTCTTAGCATCATTGCTCAGTGCAGCCTCGCCGAAGTACATGGCGACAGACGGTGCTAGGTCAATTAGTTTGGTGTCCGGCTCCCTATATTTACTTTTGGAAACCGTTTCTCCTTGGGGGGGGGTGTTAATGGTGGTGGGTGCTGTAGCTGTTGGCTGAGCCGTTCCA
>JAJYAS010000237.1 GCA_021779415.1 Bacillota bacterium | reverse complement strand
TAATTATAGGGAGGTTCTAAACATGAGTAACAAATGTAGAGCAGGTGCGCTCGTATCAGAGGTGCTTAACAAAGAAGGGGTTAAATATCTTTTCGGAATTCCGGGCGGACATATCTATCCAACCATGGAGAGATGCGAAGAACTGGGAATTAAATTCATCGGCGTACGCCACGAAATGACAGCTTCCTTTGCAGCTGAAGGTTGGGCATTGACTACTGGCAAAATTGGAGTATGTACAGGAACAGCAGGTCCCGGGTTTACTAATTTGGTGACCGGTATGGCTAACTCATATGTTGGAGCAATTCCGGTAATGCATCTGGCAGGAAAAGCCAGAGTTACAGAAAATGACCGCAATGAACTACAGGATTTTAACCAAATGGCAATGGTAGGAAGTATGACCAAACATTCTCGAGCAGTAACTGAGCCGGAAAGAATACCTGAGTACGTAGGAAGAGCCATAGCTCATGCCACTAATGGTAAACCTGGACCAGTTTATATTGAGGTTCCTAGAGATCTGATGGAAACAGAAGTTGACCTCGATAAAGTGGAAATTCAGAACAACTACTGCTTAGATAGTAAACCTGCGGGAGATCCTGCAAGCATTAAAGCTGCAATTGAACTTATTGATCAGGCTAAAAAGCCCGTGATTATTGCAGGTTCCGGAGTTTGGTTTGCACAGGGTCACAATGAACTAAAAGAATTTGTGGAAAAATCAGGCATACCATTCACAACGCGTAATGCTGCTAGGGGATGTGTATCTGATAAACACCCACTGTTTATGTGCCCTGGGTATAATCATCCTATTCTACAAGCAGCCATGGCCGAATGCGATCTGGCAATAGTAATTGGCACAAGACCTGGCTTCACCTTGGGTCGTGGAATTTTCCCTAAAGGTATGAAAATTGTCCGCATAGATGTTGATGCTGCCGAGCTCACAAATCAGCTAGATATCGCCGTTGGCATAGCCGGCGACGCCAAAGAAGTTCTCAAACAGCTCACTGCTGGAGTTAGTAAAAAAGAGTTACCTGAATGGGTGGGATATATTAATGCTGTAAAAAAACAGCTAGATGCTCTTTTTGCCCAAATGTGTGATGAGAAGCATACTCCCGTTCATCCGGTACACCTGATGAACCAATTTGCACAGAGAGTTGATGAAAACACAGTAGTGGTAGTCGATGGTGGAGATACAGCTACCTGGGCAACTTTAGCTATTCCAGCCTATGGTCCTGGACAAATGCTTTCGATTGCAGGTACAAGTTTTGGCCCGTTGGGAGTAGGCATGGGATATGCTATTGCAGCTAAACTGGCCCATCCAGAGAAGAAAGTAATAATGATCACAGGTGACGGTGCAATGGGATATGGAGCAATGGAATATGATACCTTAATTCGTTATGGGATTAATATCACCACTGTAATCCTTAATGATGGTTTGTGGGGAATGATTAAGAGGTCAGAAGCTAAAAAGTCTAAGGGAGACGCAAAATTGGTAGGTGTAGTTCTGAAGGAGGAAGTACACTATGAGGAAGTAGTTAAGGCTCTTGGTGGTTATGGCGAATTTGTGACAGACCCAGACGAAGTAGGAAACGCCATAGACAGAGCAATAGCTTCTAATATGCCTGCCTGTGTGAATGTTATTACTGATCCGGAAATTGGGCCACCAAGATAAGGTAGTTATATCAAAAAAAGAAAATATCGCAAATACTATAAAGTTATTTAACGAAAAATGGAGGATTTTAAGTTGAGCGTAAAAGAAGAGATACATGCATTTTGCGAGAAAATGAATGCGGACCCAGGTTATCTGGATGGAAGAGACTTTGTATTCCAGGTTAATCTGATGGAAAGCGGCCCCATTCAAATGCAAATAAAAGAGAGCCGGATTATAGTATTTGAAGAAAATCCTCATACACCGGACATGACGTTAATAATTTCTGATGATAACTACTCAAAATTGTTGAAAAATGAATTGAATTCTACAATGGCCTTTATGACAGGTAAAATAAAGGTTCAAGGTAAATTAGATTTGGCATTTAAACTTCTAGAAATAGTGAAGGAATATCAATAATTATAATTAGTGCTCCCTATAGCAGTTTTTCTGGGGTGGCAGATATTATTAGATATATCGCCATCCCTCTTTCTAATAATCATGAGTAATTTGGCAGATAAGAAAGGGGATGGCTATGAAAGCTCTAGTAAAACTAGAAAAAGGGTTCGGAAAGATAGAAGTTTGTGAAGTGCCCGAACCGTTATGTGGAGATGGCAAAGTTAAAATCGAAGTCAAAGCCGTTGGCTTATGCGGTTCTGATATACATATTATGCATGACGCTTTACCGTATACTCCACCGGTAATTCTTGGGCATGAGTTCTGCGGTATGGTAGCAGAAGTCGGCACGAAAGTGACGAACTTTAAAGTTGGGGATAGGGTTGTAGCGGAAAATGTCAGCCTTAGCTGCGGAAAATGCAGTATGTGTCAAACAGGTCATTATGCCATTTGTGCCAATAGGAGTGCTCAAGGCATAAACCGTGATGGCGGTTTTGCTAAGTATGTAGTTTGCAACGAAAATTTTGTATTTAAAATACCTGATAATATGTCTTATGAGGAAGGCGCTCTTGCAGAACCTTTAACCTGCTGTGTTCATGCAGTAGTAGAGCAGAGCCACGTGCGAGCTGGAGATGTTGTTCTTGTTAGTGGTCCCGGTAGCATTGGCATACTTGCTGCAATGGTAGCCAAAGCAGAAGGCGGATTTGTCATCGTGACTGGAACAGAAGCTGATGGAGATAGGCTAAAACTATGTGCTGAACTTGGAATAGATAGGGTAGTGAATATTCATAAAGAAGACCTTAATCAAATTGTGGGAGAAATAACCAGAGGCAGAGGGGTAGATGTAGTTCTGGAATGTTCCGGGGCTGAGCCAGCTGTCAATTCGGGAATAAATGTTTTAAGACAGCGTGGAAGATATACCCAGTTAGGACTTTTTGCAAAGAATATTAATGTGAATTTTAACCTACTAACCATGAAGGAAATTCATCTGGAAGGGTGTCTCTCCCATACGAGAGATGCTTGGCTCAGAGGACTTGAATTAGTGCGACTAGGAAAGATAAACTTAAAGCCATTAATAACTCATAAATACTCTATCAGTGAATGGGAGAAAGCGTTCGAAACCTTCCAATCACAGAAATGCACTAAAATATTGCTAATTCCTGAAAAATAAACCAGAACACATAAATTCTCTAAACAGGCAAATCAGAAATTAGTTTTGGACGCCATACAATTGGCGCTGGAACATACTTTGAAGAAGCTTCTCTTGAGATAAGTTAAATATAGTTTGAGGAGACGATTTTAATTGAATGAGAACTTTCTGAAATCCGCTAATAAGTATGTGCTAACTATCATCTCAATTGTGGTGGTTTTAACTTCAATAACAATCTTTATTATTGCGAAAATGTTCTTATTAAAAGTTTTAATTATAGTACCATGGTTTGTTATAGGTGGATGTCTATTTTGGTACTATAAAAATCCATATAGTAAGTTTATCTCTTATGTTGTAGCTGTTTTTGTAATGTTAATATTTTATGCTATGACAATCACTACCACATCAGCAACAATTGTACAATTTGCGTTCGCCTTTCCTTTAATTGTTATTTTTGGTATATATGGAAATGAAAAAATTAATGCTTTTGTATTTGTCGTTGTTTTGGCAGCGAATATCACGAACTTAGTAAAGGGCGTATACGTTAATGCAGATATAGGTAGAGTTTTTGTCACATTGATATTAACAGCAGTAGCTCAAATAGGTAGTAGCAATATTATTAACAAAGCGAGCAAGGATAATGAAGACTATGTTAATGAGCTTCAGCAAGAAGGAGAAGCCAGGGGGAAAATAGTAAATTCCTTAGAAAAGACTACCGATGAACTTTCGGATGTTTCTAACACTCTCAGTTCATCGTTCGAAGAGGCATCAGCTGCTATTGAGGAAATTTCAAGAGCCATCTATACGCTTGCAGCTGGAGCTCTCGAACAAGCTAAGGAAACAGAAAGTGGAGTTCATCATTCTTTAGAGATCGCCACAGATATTGAAAAGGTTATATATACAACGGAAGAGCTAAAGATGACAGCTATAGAAACGGAATCACTCAAAAATAACGGATTAACGATTCTCTCCCAACTTATTGAAAAGACAAACGAAAGTAATGAAGCTGTTAAGTCTCTGCACCATATAATAAAAACCACAAGTGAAAGTGCTGAAGAGATTGCAAATGCAAGTACAATCATAGTGTCAATTTCTCAACAGACTAATCTTCTTGCTCTTAATGCTGCTATTGAGGCAGCAAGAGCAGGTGAAGCGGGTAAAGGTTTCGCGGTTGTTGCCAATGAAATACGAAAGTTGGCAGAACAATCGTCAGAATCGACTAGAAAAATTAACAAAGTCATTGAAGCATTGCGAACTAATATGGAACTAGCTTTTAACAAAATGAATAAGACTACCGATACAATTCATGCTCAGACTAAGTCCATTACTTTAACCCAAGGCATCTTTAAAAGCTTAGCTTCTTCTATAGAAAAAACAAGAAACGGTATTGAAGCAGTCATTATTTCTGGAGAAACTATGGATAAATCAAAAAATAACATTATTAATGCGTTACAAAGTTTATCGTCAATGGCACAGGAAAATGCAGCTAGTACCGAAGAAATGTCTGCCTCAGCAGAACAACAATCTGCTTCGATGGAAGAGATAGCAAGCATTAGTGAGGGAGTGTTACTCCTTGCACAAGAACTAGAAAGTTTAACCAATACTTTTTCTCAAAATTCAAAGTGTTAACGTTGATATGAGCGAATATTAGATAGTGCACTATGAAAGGTAGTTCAGGAACTTGGTGGTTACGGCGAATTTGTGACAAACCCTGAGGATGTAGGAAGTGCCATCGACCGAGCCTTGGCTTCCGGTAAACCCGCTTGTGTGAATGTTCTCATCGATCCGGAAATTGGCCCTCCGAGGTAGGTAGGGGAGAAAGTGAACCAGAACCAAATGATCAATAATGATAAAGGCACCGAGAGGTGTCTTTATTTATATATCAGAAAGTATAAGTTTTGGGGTACCGGAGGGTACCCCTTTACTTGATTTAAATGAAAGGTATAAACCTTATTTTGAAAAATTTACCTAGTGTAATACAGCTTATTTAAGACAATCTAACTATATCTCACACTATATTGAATCAATGAATGGAGGGTCAATATGCAAGAAATGAATAAAATGTTTGGCTATGTAAAAACTATCCTGAGAGTCTTAAAAATGAAAGATTCCGTCACAGTCAGTTTATTTTCAGGTATCTTAGGAACGTTAGTTATGGATGCTTCAAATTTATTATTATGGAGAACCAAAAATACTGAGGCTCTGTACGGACATATCGCTGGCTCAGTTTATGTACGTCCTTTTAGAACGAATCAGCGCAAAAACTTTTGGTTAGGACAAATAATACATCTGGTCACTGGGGCTATTCTTGCCTATCCTTTAAATTTATTATTAATTAAGACAGGAAAAGATTATGCAACGTTAAAAGGCGCTTTTTTTGGTGCAGTTACATGGGAATTTATCTATGGGTTTGGTCAAAGATTTAGCGTATTTTCTACTAAGCCTCATATGACCAAGACACACTATGCTGAGTTGCTCAACAACATTTTATACGGGGTTGCCACGGCTAAAGCGTTAGTTGCTTTTTCTGAACCGTCAATTAATGCCGATCATCCAATTAATAAGACTGCACAAAAGACAACTGTTAAGAAAAATCAAATCAATACAGTCCAACCAATCTACTCAGATACCCCTTCTAATGTTGAAGGGACGGCTCTTATGTAATGCCGCGACTGAAAAATAGGCAATGAAAACTTGGCTGGGGTTTTTGACTTAGAGAAGGGGGTTTAAAGGGTGCTTTCTAATGAGACGGACTTACCTGAGGATACTAAAAATGTTCCTTTATCCAATCTAAAGGAATTGGGGCAGATTCAAATCCCGGATGTA
>JAJYAS010000236.1 GCA_021779415.1 Bacillota bacterium | reverse complement strand
GCACTCCTGGAACCCCTCGGACGAAGTTTATAGCCTTTTCCGGGTCATGACTTAAATGTCCTCCTCCGAAAACCTTCATAGCATAAATCCCAATCCCCAATTCCGCTGCAAAGGAAATAGCTTCGAGCATTTCGTCTAACGTTCCATCAATAATTCCTAGACCCTGATAATTCAAAATAGGATGAATCACATCAAGACCAGGTTGGAGCGCTCCGGCCCGGACTCCGGCCACAGCATGCGTGGAAATCCCGATACGGCGCACGATACCCTTTTCCTTAGCCCTCAAAAGCTCTTCCCAAGCCCTCATATGTCCTTTCAGGGTTAAAGCGCTTTCCTGTTCGTGAAGGAGAAAAAAGTCAAGGGTTTCACGGTTGAGAGCAGTTCGCGCCTTTTCCAAGCTGCGCCGCATTTCCTCGGCGGAAACAGAGTAAGATTTACTGATAATTTGAACGTCCGGATAGCCCTCAGTTGCCTTCGCAATTTGCACATAATTGTCATAGATTTCCGCAGTATCAATCCAATTAATCCCTTGTTCCAGTGCGTACCGCAGAACAGAAGCTCCTTCCGCTTCCGTTACACGTCCCTGTAACGGAGATATGGCCAAGCTTCCAAAGCACACCTCCGAGACTTCAGGCCCCCATAAGCCAAGTTTAACCTGCCGCATATCCATTCTCCTTTCGAGGCGGGCGCGAAGTTCGAGTTCGAGTCCGAGGTCCGAAGTCCGTTTCTTGTCCCCTATTTCGTGTGTTTCGCGCATCGTGCCTCGCTAAAGTTAAAACCCTCACCACGTGGAGTGAGGGTTTAGCTTTAGCATTACTTTTCTTGCAAATAGGTTCTGACTAACTCTTCGATAAGCTCAAAGCGTTCAAGTTTACGAATCATCGCTCTTGCCTGATTGTGGCTGGTTATATATACAGGGTCGCCGGACATCAAATAGCCAACCATCTGGTTTATAGGGTCATACCCTTTTTCTTGCAAAGCGGCATACACCTTCTGCAAAACATCGCGGGCAGAAACGTCTTCTCCCACAGCCTTAAACATCATGGTTTCATCCATTCGATCCAATTTCCTGTCCCCCTTTCGCCATTCTCGGTTCAGCCTTCTCAAAGAATATTCTCGGCGTCCCTGTAGTTTTCCTCTATTTTTTCAGAAATCCCCGGAGAATTGTTGGGACGCGATCGATAGCTTCTCCTAATTTTCCAGGATCTTTTCCACCGGCTTGGGCCATGTCTGGGCGACCACCACCGCTCCCCCCTGTAATCATGGCCACTTCTTTAATAATCTGCCCTGCATGAAGCCCACTTAAACCTGTCGGACTAACAACCGTTACGAAGTTAACCTTTCCTTCACTCACTGCCCCCAAGACAATAACCCCGGTTTTAAGTTTGGGGCGCAAAAGATCTGCCATTTGACGAAGACCTTCCATGTCGGAGACGTGCACCTGAGCAGCGATGACAGGGATCCCTTCGATCTCCTGAACACGCTTGAGTAACCCTTCTGCTTCATTCTTGCCGAGCTTTGCTTGAAGTTGTCCGATTTCCCGTTCGAGATCCTTGACTTGAGCAACCAGTCCGTTGACACGCTTGCCCACTTCTGTAGGCTGAGCTTTAAGGGTCTGGGCAACTTCCAACACCTGCTCATCCAGAGTGCGGAGATAGGCCAAGGCTTCTAATCCGGCTACCGCTTCGATCCGACGCAGACCTGCCCCGATCCCGCCCTCGCTGAGGATTTTAACCAGCCCGATTTCTCCCGTGTTTTTGACATGAGTCCCCCCACATAATTCTTGACTGAACATCCCCATGCGGACGACACGAACGGTCTCTCCGTATTTCTCCCCAAAAAGTGCCGTAGCGCCACTAGATTTTGCCTCGTTTAACGACATTTCCGTCGAATCAACGGACATATTCTTTAACACTGCTTCGTTAATAAGAGCCTCTACCGCTCTCAGTCCATCTGGGGTCATCGGCGAAAAATGAGTAAAGTCAAACCGCAGGCGCTCCGGCGTCACCAAAGATCCCGCTTGCTGGACATGTTCCCCTAGAACGGAACGAAGGGCAGCCTGAAGGAGGTGAGTTGCACTGTGATGGCGAGTCGTGGACTGACGCTCAGCGTTATTAATTTCCGCTTCCACTAATTCACCAACGTGGAATACCCCTGTCGTGACGCGAAGGCGATGATAAAGGGTCCCCGTAACACCTTTTTTCACTTCTAGCACTTGAGCCTCCGCCCGTGGGGTTTTGAGCACTCCGATATCTGAAACCTGACCACCGCTTTCCGCATAAAACGGAGTCTCTGAAAGGAAGACCATAACTTCTTCCCCTTCTCCGACGTCCTCCCTCTCCTTGCCCTCGACAAACAAACCCTCGATCTTGACAGACGCTGAAACCCGTTCATATCCCACAAAAGGCGTAACACCTAAGCGTTTTGCCTTTTCCACTAATTCTGGGCTTTCAACCACTGCACGCATTTTCTGAGATTGTTCTTTAGCCTGCAGACGATGCTCCTCTGCTGCGGTTAAAAAGGCGGGCATATCCACGGATAGGCCTTGCTCGGCAAGCATTTCTTCCGTTAACTCCGCTGGGAAGCCATAGGTTTCATAGAGATAGAAGGCATCCGGTCCGGTTAAAACCGTGGTTCCTTGTTTTAGAAGTTCCTTGACCTTTTCTTGCAACATTTGCGTGCCTTGCTCAAGAGTTGCTTGGAAGTTCTTCTCTTCCAAGCTTAAATGATTCAAGATAAAATTCTCATTTTCCTGAAGTTCCGGATAGGCATGAGCATAGTCTCTTTGGATAATTCTAAAGACAGATTCTAAGAATGGCTTGTCGATCCCTAAGAGTTTGGCATACCGAACAGCACGGCGCAGAATCCGTCGGAGGACATACCCTCGGCCTTCATTATTGGGCCGAATTCCATCCGCCAGCATAAACGATACTGCCCGAACGTGATCCGCTACCACCTTTAGAGCCATGTCGCTTTTGGGATCATCTTTATAGTTAAGACCTGCCAACCCAGCTACATAGTCAATAATGGGACGGAAGAGATCCGTATCAAAATTGGTCTCAACCCCTTGCATGACAGACGCGATTCGTTCTAAGCCCATACCTGTATCAATGTTTTGTTTCGGAAGAGGGGTTAACACACCCGCTTCATCCCTGTTATACTGCATGAAGACCAAATTCCAGATTTCCAAAAAGCGATCACAGTCACAACTACCCGCTGCACAATCGGGCATGCCACACCCTCTTGTTTCTCCAAGATCGACATAAATTTCCGAACAGGGACCACATGGACCTGTAGGACCAGCAGCCCAAAAATTTTCTGGATCCCCTATGATTCGTTCGGACTTGACGCCAGCCTTCTCCCATATATTTTTCGCATCTTCATCTTCTGGATAGATCGTCACCCAGAGTTTTTCAACTGGAATTTTCAATACCTCTGTGATATACTCCCAAGCCCAGGGGATTGCTTCAGTTTTGAAATAATCTCCAAAGGAAAAATTTCCTAACATTTCAAAATAAGTATGATGACGGGCTGTTTTACCAACCACTTCAAGATCAGGGGTACGAACACATTTCTGAGCCGTCGTGGCGCGCGGAAAGGGGGGTTCGACCCGACGTTGAAAATAGGGTTTGAAAGGAACCATGCCAGCAACCGTCAACAAAAGGGTCGGGTCATCTTTGGGAATAAGCGAGGCACTGGGCAGAATTTTGTGTCCCTTAGCTTCGAAATACTTACGAAACATGTCCCTTAATTCATTACCTGTATACATACACGACACTCCTTTAAAATTCCTAAAAAAAATAATCCCAAACCCTATATCAATCAGGGACGAGATTTTTCACGGTACCACCCTGCTCTTTTTACGGGCTATCAGATACTTTTATTTCCATTTGTTTTACAAAATTCCCATCGTTTCTAAAGTATATACAGGCGATGTCTTATTTGTCAACAACATTAGACCTTGGTGGAAACCAACCTAAAATAAATATGATTAAAAACGACTCGGATTACTGCCGCTAAGGGAACAGCCAAGAACATACCCCAAAATCCAGCAAGTTCTCCACACGCTAAAAGGGAAAAAACCACCCAGAGTGGATGAAGCCCCACGCTTTCACCCATGAGTTTGGGAGAAATGACGTTTCCCTCGAGTTGTTGCACCAATAAAATGATCAAAGCAACTTTAATAGCCATGACGGGGGACTTCGTTAAGGCTAACAAAACAGAAGGCACTGCCCCGAGCACCGGCCCAAAGTAGGGAATAAGGTCAAAAACCCCACAGATCAAACCTATCAACAAAGCATACTCCATCCCCACAAGTTTAACACCAATTCCAATCAAGATCCCTACAATCACCGCAACAACAAGATCTCCTCGTACAAATTGACGAATCACATGGTTGATGTCTTGCCAAAGCCGTCGCCATTCCATACGCCAACGTTGTGGTATTATACGAAAAAATCCTTCCCCAAGGGCTTTCCAATCTGCGAGAAAATAGATGGCGATCACTGGGGATAATATGTAAAGTGTAACCGTAGAGAGCACATTAGGTAAATTTGCTAACAATGAATTAAGGCGATCCGCAATAATTCGTTCTCCCTGATCTAAATGTTGATCTAATACAAGGGCGACACGGCTGGGTAAACCTGTCGCTTTAAACTGTTCACGAAACCCATCGATCCTTTCTGTAATCGACCGTATCGTATTAGGTAAAATCAACGCTAATTTACTAAGCTCATTATAAATAATCGGGAGAATAAGAAAAACAGTGGTCGCCAAAACAACCACAATCAAAATGAATACGATCGCGATCGACTTATTTCTACTAATCCGATACCGCTCCAACCCTTCAACTAAGGGGTTCAACAAATAGGCAAGTACAAAGGCCAGGAGGAACGGACCCAAAATTGCTCTCACTTTGATAAGGAGCAACAGTCCCAACAGCAGACAAGCTCCCGCAAAAATCCATTTCCACTTCTTAAAGTTCATCTTATCCTCCCTTAAATGCAAGAAACGGAAGAAAAGCGGGCCGAAGGGCGCGCTTTTCTTTTAGTAATTCAAAATCGCTATCATTAATCCCTAATCTAGTATCTAATGCCCTGTTGCCGCATCATTCCAAAGCAGCGCCGGAAATTCCTGTATCCATCGTTGGCTCATCCCAAGCGACTAGAGAACCATCTTCTGCCAGATCGTAAATAACTACTTTGTCCGTTTGTGTCGTAAATTCAACACAGCAATCCCAACAATAAAACTGCTCGACTCCCACTTTACCAATAGCACGTCCTGAACAAACTGGGCAGTTCATGATCGCATCCCCCCTTCATTCGCTTGATCCAAGGGGGATACTTGGTTATCAACGATTAATACATCGTTTCCATCGATCATGACATGGGGCCTCAGAATAGTTCCCCGACCGTGAAGCAGGTCAGCAAAGAGTCCGTCAGAAACCTCGAATCCTACCACTTTTTCTACGGAATCATCGAGAAAAACATCTTCAATCGTACCTCTTGCTTCTCCACCTTGGGTATAAACTTCATTCCCAACTTTGTCAGACCATCTTGTCCCCTTAAGTTCTTCTACCATTTTTTCACGAACGACTAAGGCATCCTTACCAACCGTTTCAATAGTTTTTCTAGAAATTCCTTTCGACGATTGGAAGAAGTGCCCGCCTTCTAAGAGAATTCCAACAACCTCATCTTTGTCATTGTCAAGAATAAGGTCTTGTACCCACCCAACTGAGTCCCCATTTTTCAGGTCCAAAACAGGTAGTCCAATAATCTCTCGCGTGCGTCGCATTAGTTTCCTCCACCTCGCCAAAAGAATTCTATAACTACTTTGCCCAGTGGCTCTATAATTTATGCACTCATCGTCGGCCTCGAGGATCGGAAATAATTCTTCCTCCGCCAACCACTAAGTTGCCTTGATAAAAGACGACGGCTTGCCCCGGGGTCACCGCACGTTGCGGTTCATCGAAACGCACCATGACTCCATAGTCTGCCTCGCTTCCCCCAGGATAT
>JAJYAS010000235.1 GCA_021779415.1 Bacillota bacterium | reverse complement strand
GAGTGGGGTGGACTTTAGCTAAAGCCGGGTTTCGCGTAGTGATGACGGAAGTGGCAAAACCACTTATGGTTCGTTGGCCGGTCTGTTTTGGGACAGCTGTGGCAGAAGGAAAATGGCAAGTTGAAGGGATTACGGCTAGGTGCGTTGAAGCGCCTCAAGCATGTGAAGGTGTTTGGGCTACTGGAGAAATTCCTGTATTGATTGACCCAGATTTGAAGGAGTTACCACTGCTTAACCCGTTAGTATTGGTGGATGCTATCATGGCAAAACGTAACATAGGGACAAAACGGGGTATGGCCCCGCAGACGATCGGTTTGGGTCCGGGTTTTACGGCGGGAATCGATGTGGATGTCGTTGTGGAAACAAACCGCGGACATCACCTGGGTCGATTAATTTATTCTGGAACTGCTCAACCCAATACGGGGGTGCCTGGAATTATTGCGGGATTTTCTAAGGAACGGGTTGTTTATTCGCCCATGGCTGGACTCTTTAAGGCGAAGCGGGCTATTGGGGAACAGGTTTTAGCAGGAGATTGTTTGGGTACGATTGATGACGGGGTGCGGGCTGAAGAGGTTTTTGCTTCGATTAACGGTGTTTTGAGAGGATTATTGAGAACCGATACTCCCGTTGCAGCGTTGGTTAAAATAGGGGATGTCGATCCGCGCGGACACGAGGAATACTGTTGGACAATTTCTGAGAAAGCTCGTGCTATTGGGGCCGCGGTATTGTTGGGGATCATGGAACAAGGCAAATTACAAAGATATTCCATACATGGAATATAATATTCTGACTACATAGGTAGGAGAATGCTCGCAGATGGCGAATAGTAATATGTTAGAAAAAAGTGAATAGTGAATATTACTCATATATCCTTGATAATTGGATCAAGGGTTTCTACGAGGCAACCGTAAATTGCTTCTCTATGAGCCAGGGATGGTTCATGGGGAATTGTAATTAGGGTTGTTTTTTTGTTGTTATGAATTTGTGGAGGTGGGAAGATGAATTACTTTCAACCGCAGAGCGTAAGTGATGCAGTGAAGATAGCCCAGACATCTGGGGCAACTTATTTGGCAGGAGGAACGGATCTCGTTCTTCACATGCAAACGAACAAAATTCACCCGGATGCACTCATCGATCTTGGGAAGATTTTAGAATTGAAAGAGATTAAGGAAACGAACGGATATTTAGATATTGGTAGTATGGCTACGTTTGCCGAATTGGGGCAGAGTGAACTTGTTTTCCAGAACGCCTTGGCCCTATGGCTTGCCTGTCAAACGATGGGTTCTCCGCAAATCCGCAATCAGGCCACGTTAGGTGGTAACTTGGGTAATTGCTCGCCAGCCGCTGATGGGCTCCCACCGTTACTGGCGTTGGAGGCAGAAGTACATCTGATTTCTCGGGAGGGAGATGAGGTCATCCCGCTCGAAACGTTATTAAGTCGCACGCCCCTTCTAGCTCAGGACACGCTCATACGAGGATTTCGTATTCCTTTGAAGGGGTTGCAAAGTGGATTTGCGAAGCTAGGTCGGCGCAGAGCACTAGCCATTGCTCGGCTAAGTGTCGCTGTAGCCATCGAGCTAGAGGACAACCGTGTAGGCAAGGTTCGCGTTGCTTTGGGTGCGGTGGGCAAACGTGCTTTCTTGAGTGAAACTCTCGCCCAAGAATTAAATGGAGACGAATTGAATGAGGCTTGGATCGAAAAAGGGGTCGAGGGAGTTCAACGGGTTGTCAGGGAAGCTTTAGGAACACGGGCATCTGCCCCGTATAAACGTGTGGCGGTTTCCGGCGTCTTTCGTGAGGCTCTGGGTTCATTCATTCAAGAGGGAGGTGCAAAGGTATGATGGAGATTAAATTTGTCGTTAATAAAAAGCCTTATACCTTAAACGTCGAGCCAAGTGAACGGCTATTGGACGTCTTACGCAATCGCTTAGGGCTTATGGGAACGAAAGAGGGATGTGGCGAAGGAGAATGTGGGGCCTGCACTGTGATTATCGATGGTAAAACGGTAAATTCTTGCCTTATTCTCGCTCCTCAGGCTGACGGGTGTGAAATTACCACGATCGAAGGGGTAGGAAATCGGCGCTCTCCTCATCCAGTTCAGAAGGCTTTTGTCGAAGTTGGGGCCGTACAATGTGGCTTTTGTACACCTGGAATGGTGCTTTCAGCAAAGAATTTGCTTGATAGGAAGCAGCATCCTAGCGATGATGAAATTGGTGTCGCTATGTCAGGGAATCTTTGCCGCTGTACAGGATATGATAAAATTCTGCGTGCGGTCAAACTGGCCGCTGAGGAGGGGATGGGATGAACACGACTGTAGTGGGTTCCCGAGTTATCCGCGAAGATGCTTGGGGGAAAGTCTTCGGACAGACCAAGTTCCCGGCGGACGTCAATTTGCCGGATCAAATCTATGGGGTGGTTGTTCGAAGTCCTCATCCCCATGCCCGTGTTCGGAAAATAACCATTGCTCAAGCGATGGGCTTGCCAGGTGTGGTGACTGTCCTGACAGCAAAAGACGTTCCGCATAATTCCCATGGTGTGCTTTTCCGTGATCAGCCCGTACTGGCAGATTACATTCGAATGGTTGGGGACCCGGTGGCAGTGATCGGGGCTGAAACATTAGAAATTGCTCGAGCTGCAGCTAAACTTGTAGACGTAGATTATGAGCTGTTGCCTGCGGTATTTGACCCAGAGGAAGCGATGGCGGCCAACGTGCTCCCTCTTCATCCCGAGCTTCAGCCGACGAATGTCCTCTATCACCTACCGATTCGACGCGGCACTATGGACGAGGGCTGGGCAAGGGCGGAGGTGGTGATTGAGCGAGATTACAGTACGCAACATGTCGATCATGCTTTCTTACAACCGGAGGCTGTGCTGGCCCATGTGGACGAGCGAGGGCATATGGTTGTACAGACGGCTACCCAGTATGCCCATTATGATCGTGGAGAAATAGCTCACGCTCTGGGCCTTCGTTTTAGCCAAGTTCAAGTCAAAACCTTGGCGGTAGGTGGAGCTTTTGGTGGACGTGAAGACATATCCCTCCAGATCTTAGCCGCCTTAATAGCTTGGACAACGCAAAGACCTGTAAAAATGGAAAACACTAGGGAAGAGTCTTTTTATTCCCATTCCAAACGCCATCCCATGCGGATGCATTATAAGACCGGAGCGTCGAAGGACGGTAAACTAGTGGCCTTGGAAGCAAAAATTATTGGGGATGCTGGCGCTTATGCTTCGTGGAGTATTAACGTCTTGCGTAAGTCTGCGGTTCATGCCACTGGTCCCTATGAAATCCCGAACGTCTCTATTGATAGTTATGCGGTATTCACCAACAATCCTTTTTCAGGAGCCATGCGAGGCTTTGGAGCGGCGCAGACCGTGCTGGCGTATGAGAGCCAGATGGACCTCTTGGCCAAGGAGTTAGGGATTACCCCGTTAGAAATCCGGTTACGCAATCATTTTAAGGTGGGGAGTACTACAGCGACCGGACAAGTGCTGACGGGTAGTGTTCCATTGGATCAGTGTCTGGCAAAAATCTCGCCCTATCTCCAGAAAGGGGAGGATACTCTATGAAAAAGCGGGGAACTGGCTTAGGCTGTGCTTGGTACGGAACCGGTTATGGCAATGGATTCCCGGACGTTTCCAGTGCCTTTGTGGAAATCCATGATGACGGCTCAGCAACAGTTCTTACTGGTGCGGTTGATGTAGGCCAGGGAAGTAACTCGATCTATGCTCAAATCGTGGCAGAAGAACTTGGGCTTGAGACCCAGGATATATGTGTCTATTCCGCCGACACGGATGCGACACCGGATTCGGGGACAACGGCTGCAACTCGGCAAACCTATAACACGGGGAATGCTGTCTTGAAAGCGGTTCGACAAGCAAAAGTTCGTTTACTGGATTATGCAGCGCAAGAGTTTTCCTGTCCAACACCGGAAGGAATTGAACTGAAAGCGGGTCATATCGGAGTTAAGGGCGATCCTTCTCGCCGAATGCCCCTGGCAGATATGGTGTTTAAGGCTCGTTTGCACGGGGAACGCTTGATTAGCGCGGAAAGTTCGACGGCACGCTCGACCCCAGTCGATCTGGAAAACGGGCAGGGAGCGCCCTACTGGCCTTATGCATATGGGTGTCAGGCGGCTGAAGTTGAAGTTGATACGGAAACAGGCATGGTTCGTGTCTTGAAAGTGGTAGCGGTCCATGATGTAGGAAAAGCCTTAAACCCCACACAAGTAGAAGGACAAATTGCGGGCGGAGTGGCCCAAGGGATAGGGTATGCTTTGCTTGAGGACCTAGAATTACATGAGGGACGAATTAAAAACCCCGCATTTTCTAGTTATTTGATTCCCACGGCACTAGATGTGCCTAATATAGAAGCATTTTTCGTGGAAGAGGCAGAGGAGACAGGCCCTTTTGGTGCAAAGGGACTCGGGGAACCTGCAATGCTGCCGACAGTAGCGGCCGTTATTAATGCCATCGATGACGCAGTGGGAGTAAGGATCACATCTTTGCCAGCGACACCGGAAAAAATATTGCATGCGCTAGCAGTGAAAAAGGAGGAATTGGAAAAAACAAGGTAGTTGATGTACTTTTGGTTTCCCGACAACTGAGTAAGGCAGCATGTGAACATTAAAGGCTAATAAATTAGGCGTATTTAGACTAAACTACTAAAGTATGTAGCAAAATTTTGGGAAAGTTATCTAAATAGGAGGGCTGTACATGTCAACTGCCAAGAAAAATAACCCCCCAGTAGGCAGACCTGATGGTCTATTGGAGAGGATTTTTCACTTATCAGAATTAGGTACTAACTCACGTACCGAAGTACTTGCTGGAGTGACAACGTTTGTTACCATGGCCTATATTTTATTTGTTAATCCTAATATTCTTAAAGATGCAGGAATGCCCATTAATGCCACCTTTGCTGCCACAGCCATTGCTGCAGCGGTTGCCACGTTGATTATGGGTTTGTATGCCAACTACCCAATTGCCATGGCTCCAGGTATGGGGCTGAACGCTTTCTTTACGTACTCTGTCGTTATCGGGATGAAACTTCCATGGCAAACGGCGCTTGGTGCGGTTTTCATTTCAGGACTTATCTTTTTCCTGATGACTGTTACCAAAGTTCGGGAATGGATTATGGAAGGCGTACCAGAGGTCTTGCGTATCTCCATTGGAGTTGGGATTGGGTTATTCATTGCCTTTATCGGACTTCAAGACGGCAAACTGGTGGTCGCCAGCCCAGCCACGCTCGTAACACTGGGTGATATGAAATCGGCAAGCGTAATTGTTACTGTCTTTGGTTTAATTGTCACTGGATTCTTTATGGCCAAAAAAGTCAAGGGTGGCTTACTAATCGGGATTTTTCTTACGACACTTTTCAGCATGCTTATGGGTTATTCACCCTTGCCAACTGGCATGTCAAGCTTTGTTAGCTTTCAAAATCCGTTCACAGCCATTTCACCAATTATGGGCCACTTGAATATTATGGGTGCTATTGACTATGGTTTAGTTTCGATTGTCTTTGCATTTACGTTTGTTGATTTATTCGATAATATCGGCACCTTGCTGGGAGTTTCGCGCAAAGCAGGGCTACTTGATGAAAAGGGAAATCTGCCTCGTGCCGGTAAAGCTTTGATGTCGGACTCGATTGGGACGATGTTCGGAGCTGTCATGGGAACCCCAACAGTAACTTCTTATATAGAAAGTGCTGCCGGTGTGCTCGAAGGTGGAAAAAGTGGATTGACTGCGGTTGTTGTGGCAGTTTTGTTCGCAGTTTCGATTGTTTTTGCTCCTCTCATTGGGTTGATTCCAGGAACGGCAACCGCACCGGTTCTTATTTTAGTGGGTGTCTTAATGATGGGTGAAGTGGTCCATATTAAATTTGATGACTTTACAGACGCTTTTCCGGCCTTCATGACCATTATAATGATGCCTTTAACGTACTCTATTGCGCAAGGTTTGGCCTTCGGTTTCATGTCCTATACAATTATTAAATTGATTACCGGAAAGCATAAGGATAACAATGCAGTCACGTATACCATGACCGTGCTGTTTATTATCCACTTTATACTAGGCGCTGGTTGATCTAATTCTGGATTGGCTCGGAGAGAT
>JAJYAS010000234.1 GCA_021779415.1 Bacillota bacterium | reverse complement strand
AAACAGGCGGCAAGCTCAAGAACCGTGTCATGATGTACCTGGATGAGATCGGGACCATCCCCAAGATTGATAGTGCGGAGATGATGTTCTCTGCTTCCCGCTCCCGCCGTGTTTCCATTGTGGCCATCATACAGAGCTTCGCACAGCTTGAAAAGAACTATGGCAAGGAAGGTTCAGCCATTATTATTGATAACTGCCAGGATACCATCTTCGGCGGCTTTGCTCCAAACTCGGAATCAGCGGAGATACTTTCCAAGAGCCTCGGCAACAAAACCGTCATGTCCGGCTCCGTCAGCCGTGGCAAGAATGATCCTTCCCAATCCCTGCAGATGATTCAGCGCCCCTTGATGACACCAGATGAGTTAAAGACCTTGCCCAAAGGAAACTTTATTGTCACCAAGACCGGAACTTATCCTATGAGAACCATCCTCAAGCTGTTCCTAGAATGGGGCATCAAATTTGAAAAGGTCTATGAGATTGAGGAAAAATCTGCCCGCAAGGTGGCCTATGCTGACCACAGAGAGCTTGAAGAAGAAATCATCAAACGTCATATTGTTTGTGAAGAAGTGGAGGATGAAACAGAACCCTCTACAGTATCAGCTCAAGGCGGCATGCCTCATGTTCCCGCTGTGCCTAAACCGCAGCAGGAACCACCGCTTCGCACAGATTAAGGAGGGGCGAAATGGGATACTTTACATCACTTTATGCATCAGAGCTCCTACATCGGGCTGTTGCTGTTTATATGTACTTGCATGATCGGGCCGACAAGGACGGCAAGTGTTATCCGGCGATTGGTACCATCGCTACAGAACTGAAGCTGTCACGAAGCACCGTAAAAAGAGCCATCGTTGACCTTGAAAAGACGGGACATCTTCGCAAGGAAAATAGATGGCGGGAAAACGGCGGCAAAAGCAGTAACATGTATTATGTGCAGCTCTAAAAACTTAAATTTTAATCCAAGGGGGTGGTCTGCTCATTTGATGAACTATAGTACAGTTCACAGTGAGCTATGTAGTGAACTACCCACTCTAAGAAATAACCTAACATCAGAAAAGAAACAAATAGTCATATTACTAAGTTATATGACTATTGGCTAAGGGATCAAAACGGTAAGTTCTCACTTCCTTAAGGGATACACAAAAGCAAGAGTATCTTTCGGCAGAGTTTACAGTCCTCTTCTACCCACCCTCGATAATTTAAGGTGGGGGATTATTACGGTTACGCAAAAACTTGATAAGTTTGATGGGGAACTTTTCCGCAGGCTGATTGAGAAGGTTAAGTTAAGTCAATGGTGGAGGCGGTGTTTGTATTTAAAACTGGGGTTGAGGTGAGAGAGATAATTAGTTAGGTGAAGTACCCTATATTAAGTGTTACGGACTGATAACTATCCCTCTGATGTATCTTGGAATTTTTTTTATTCAATAGCGTAGTGGGAATACGAAGGTACTGTATTCTTGACTGACTTTCAGGTTTAACTTGTAACGGATGTTACATCATGATATATTCGATGTAACATCCGTTACAAAAGGGAGTGAGAAGAATGGAAAAAAGAAAATGGTTGGTAATAAACTATAACCTACCTACAGAACCATCAAGATTAAGAGTGGCAACATGGAGAAGTCTTAAAAAACTCGGTGCTGTTAACATACAACAATCAATGTGGGTCTTACCCCATAATGATGATAATTACTCTGCATTACAGACAATTTCTCAGGAGATTGAGGTCAAAAATGGTGAAGTTCTATTGATGCAATGTGAATTTTTAAATCTTAAGCATGAAGATAAAGTTATTGACTATTTTAATAAAGCAAGAGATGAGGAGTACAAAGAATTTATAGATAAGTGTGAGGATTATTTCAAGGAAATTGAAAAGGAAATCGCAATAGAAAAGTTCACTTTTGCAGAAGTTGAAGAAGAAGAGGAAGAACTTGATAAGCTTTTATCGTGGTATGGCAAGATTGAGGTAAGGGATATATTTCATTCTTTGCAAGGAGATTGTGCAAAGGAAAAACTGGTACAGGTTAAAAAAGCTTTTGAAAACTATAGTGATATGGTTTATCAATATATCAATTCTGAGGGGGGAATAGGTGGTGAGTGTTGAGAACGAGAAGCAGAAAAAGGTTTTAGGGCTTGAATGGAACATTTTTTTTGCAGGGATAACCAGCTTTCTAACCGATACAACAACAAAAATGATATATGCCATTATGCCGTTATTTTTAATGTCTATAGGGGCATCAAAGACAGAGGTTTCTCTTATCGAAGGAATAGCAGAGAGTACAGCTTCGGTTCTCAAGGCTTTATCAGGCTGGTGGAGTGATAAGATTGGAAGAAACAAACCTCTCATGGTCGTAGGCTATGCTATTACAGCAATTTTGTCTCCGTTGTTTTCAATAGTAACTTCGCCTTTGCAGGTTCTAATAATCCGATTTACCGAAAGGGTTGGAAAGGGAATAAGAACTGGACCAAGAGACAGCCTTATAGCCGGATCATCAAGCGAGTGCGAAAAAGGGAAATGTTTTGGCTTTCATAAAGCAATGGATAACAGTGGAGCCATAGTGGGACCGCTATTGGCCTTTGCTGTTTTGGCAGTTTTCCCGGGTGATTATCGTAAGGTATTCCAGCTTTCAGCAGTACCCGGTTTACTAGGGGTTCTTGCAATAGTTTTCTTTATCAGGGAGGCTAAGAAGATTAAAGCTGAACTTCTTGGGAAAATTGCATTTAAGGACTTTCCAATCAGATATTATATGTTCTTGATTATTGTTTTCATATTTACCCTGGGTAACTCAACCGATGCTCTACTGTTGGTAAAAGCTAGTGACATCGGTATAAAAGCCTTGTTCATACCTCTTGTATACCTGATTTTCAACTCAGTATCCGTCATTTTTGCTGTTCCTGCCGGTATACTTTCCGATAGATTTGGTCGAGAAAGACTCATTATCTTCGGGTATTTACTTTATTCCATTATATACTTCGGTTTTGGAAGAACTAACGATAAAGCGGTAGTGATTTTGCTTTTTGCATTATATGGACTTTACAGTGCAGCAACGGATGGTGTGCAGAAAGCGTTGGTTTCGGATCTTATTGACAAGAACAAGAAAGGCACAGGACTTGGAATATACAATTCAATCATTGGTATCACGTTGCTTCCGGCAAGTGTTATAGCTGGTGTACTATACGACAAAGTTGACAATAGAGCTCCTTTTTACTTCGGTTCGGCAATGGCGTTAACTGCTACAATATTAATGTTCGGATTTTACAGGAAAAGGATTAAAGTTCATTAAATATAGAGAACTTTAATCCGTTTTTGTAGTTCGAAATAATAGCCACGCTTTCAGATGACTTGACTCACTTTGAACTTTTTTGAATATTATCCTCTTCTAACTATTTCTTTGTACTTAAGGATGGAAAATTTAGCTACTTCATAAAACCAAAGACCCAGACGTTTAAGATATGACCACCATTTTTGGCGGTATATCCAAAGTATCCAGCCTACAATCAAAGCTATGAACACAGCGATGGCTAACACTAGCGTTGTATATTCTTTATATATAGAGCTAGCGAACAACTGTCCTGCTGCCAAATATCTATCGACGATCTGATTGGGTGGCGAGGGCAGTTGTACGATTTCTAAGTAAATTTCTCCATCAGTTATATGAGCGCGAATGTAATGGTAATAGCTATCCTTGGTCAGAAGTTCGGCTCCAGACCCTCCAGTAATGATGTACCTTACGTTGTCTTTAACGAAACTGAAAAAGCTGTGGATGTGAGACAAGAATACAGTATCTACCTTATATTTAGTCATTAGACCTTCAAACCTTTGGGCTTCTGCTTTATCATTAAAGGCATGGTCTATATTGCTGGTACCACTTAGCTTATTCATTTCATTCTGTAATAAGCTGGTTTTTTGTGGTTGATCTAATCCAGGATATGTATTTGGTGCGATATTCGCTCTGGGGTCGGTCGGAGGAATATGGGAAATAACGAAAATGCGTTTCCCTTGAGATTTCTGCAAGTCAGTTTCAAGCCATTGATACTCTTCGTCTGGAATGGCTCTTTTTTCCGTCCACCCTCTTGAGCTATCCAAGAAAACATAGTGGTTGTTTAAATAATCAAAGGAATAGTAAGGAGGCCCAAAAAGCTGGGTGTAGATCTCCCGGCCATTCTCACGGATATCATGATTCCCCAAGGTAGTATAAAGCGGAACTTGAAGTTTGGAAACAGTTTCATAAAAAAGCCTATACCGATTAGGTTCTCCTCCGTAGACGAGATCACCGTTATCAATGACAAAGGCAGGGTTAATTCCATTTACTTGGTTGATGATTTGAGAAAACGTACCATAGCCGTTTCTATTGTCTCCCAAAATCACTACTTCAGGATTCCCGCCAAGTCTTAGCGTGAATTTGATCGTCTTTACTTGGTTAGCTTTTAAGTCAACAGTAAATGAAATGGTATGCGGGTCAATAACCTTAAGATTTCCTATCCCGTCACCGGTTTCGATTTTGGAAGGGCTAATGTTTTCTAACCTTAGCCAATATGATTTCTCATTACCACTTTTAATGGTTATTGTCGGTGTTGGGGAAAGAGACCGAAGCAGCAAGCTCTCCTCATTGCCATTTTCCTTTATTTTCCCCTTTATGAACCCACTCTGGATACTGACAACACTTCCGTTCCAGTTATAGGAAGAATTCGAATTATAGGGGTCAAAAGATAAAGGCAAAGGCACAAAGCCTTCTTGCACTTTGAAATTTTTGTAGCTTTGTAAGATAAATCCGCTTGTGACCAGTAATCCAATCACAAGTAAGATTAAAACCAATCCTTTTTTTCGCATGCAGCTCACCTTTTTAAACTTATTCCAGTTAGAGTATAGACAAATATGTGGAAGCTTAGCCTTGCCAGACTCGAACACCTAAACTAAACAAAGAACTAATAAATTTAAAATCGAACCAATTCATGACTAGGAATATCTTACAATAACAAGTGCCACAACAGTCCCGACTACTATCCCACCCAGAACCTCAAGGGGACTATGCCCAAGCACTTCTTTCAAGCTACTTTGCTTAATGCTAACGTTTGTACACAACTTTTGATTTAGCGTCTCCATGGTTGCCGTTAATTCGTTAAGTACCATCGCTTGATGTCCAGCCTGTCTACGAACACCCGTTGCGTCATAAATTACGATCAAAGTAACTGCTGCTGCGATGGCGAAAAAAGGATTATTCCAACCGTATTGAAACAGGGTCGAACTCGTTAGTCCTACCATGAGTGCCGTGTGTGAACTGGGCATTCCTCCTGGCTTAAATGCGGCCCGCCAATTCCAAGAATGCTGAGTTAGGTAAGTGAAAGGAATTTTCAAGATTTGAGCAACAATGGCTGAAAGCATTGATGTTACGAGAAGAGCATTATGCAAACACAAATCCCTCCCGGTTTGAGAGTGTTTTTCCTTAGTAGATCTATACATTTTAATGACTCAGTTTGAATTCCTTATGGCGTATTTTCCATAATGGAATATCCGTAGACCCAGGTTCGTCAAAGGCTCAAATACAGGGTTAATAAGCCAAATAATTTTGGCACTGACAATACCTATTATAATACTGGCTAATACATCGGTTGGCCAATGCACCCCTGTATAAATACGAGCAATTGCTACGAGAATAGCCAAAAGTGTAAAACTCCATCTTACCCAAAATGAAGCTTTTCTCCAGGACCCTGCAGTAAACCCAAAACTTCCTGATGTGTGGTCACTGGGAAATGAGGTATCAAAAGAATGCGGGATGAGTTGATTAAACGTCCCTTTTGGAAGGCGTGGCCGGAAGAAAAACTGACCGATTAAAGCATTAAAGCCCAGTGCTAACACACCCGAAAATCCCGCCACAACCAGAGCGTGACGTTTCTCTGACTCGGATTTGGGTAAAGTAAACCAAGCTAATAAAAACAACACCGCATATAGTTCTAAAGCATATTGGGCAAAGAAAGCCATAATTTTGTCTACAACCGGATGATGTCCAGCCCATTGATTGATGAGGTGGTAGCTGGAAAGGTCAAATAAATTCATATAATTTTTCCTCCATTTTAAGTACAAGTTCATATTTTACCCTACTCAATTAATA
>JAJYAS010000233.1 GCA_021779415.1 Bacillota bacterium | reverse complement strand
TTACAGATGAAGCAAAATCTCTTATTTCTGAAGCGCTAGTTTCCAACGGATGTGATTGTTTGCAGATATCACTGGTGCAATCATGTTGTGGTAAATCCTTAAATTTTGCTCTGACACAATCGCAAGCAGGTGATGAACCGGTTTCAATCAATGGCATATCTGTGATGATGGATAAGGAAGCTCAGGAAAGGGCAGAGAAAATTACACTTGCTGCAGAAAATGGAGAGTTAACCATTCAAGATGATGCACCGTCATGTTGCTGCTAATTCTAACTTGTTTTTTCAAAAGGAGAAATATCCATTACCAAGATAAAAAATAACATGATATGATAATATTCAAAATGAATTTAGACGTATAATAGTTAATATATACCAATTAAATAAGTGATAAAGGCAAACTTGTCGAAAGACAGGGACGCAAAGCCACGGGTCTAAAGCGAGCTTCGATATCGCAATGATCGCCGGGTTGCCGGATTAGACTGCTTTAAGGCTCACTGGTGCTATTTGGAACATCAGTGGGCCTTTATGTTTATCGTATGGTGCTGTGGTGAATTAACTTGGTTGCTATTATGGCTTTGATTTGATCGGGAAGTATTAACATGTTTCACCAAGAAATCAAGAAAGGAAGTGGTAAGTTTGTTACCAGTTAAAGTTGTAATGGCAGATGATGAACCCGGAGTATTGTTATTACTTAGTTCTATTCTTAGTAAACTTGATGGTGCTCTAGTTGTGGGAGCAACGGAAAATGCTAATGATGCAATAAAGGTTGTCAGAGAGCAAAGTCCGGATTTAGCTTTTTTAGATATAGAATTGCCGGATATAAAAGGGATAGAGTTAGCTGAAAAGTTGAGAGAAATAAAACCGGATATAGTTATAGTCTTTATTACCGCACATCAGGAATACTCTCTTGATGCTTTTAGACTATATGCTTCAGATTATATTTTAAAACCAATTGATCAAGAACGGGTAATAACAACTTTCCGACATATTTATCAGACGCTAAAAATGTCGGAAAAGTGCAATACTGCCTCGTATGTGCAGACGTCCAGAATCTCAATAAATATGGGTAATGAAAGAGTCTTTGTGAAGCTAGACGAGATCTGCTACATAGAAAAAACCGGACGCTATACTTTTATTTGCTGTGTCAATGGGAAGTTTAAAACACGTCAAACACTACAAGAATTGGAACAGCACTTAGGGATGAAATTTTTCCGTTCCCATAAATCTTACATTATTAACACTGATCGGATTGAAAGAATAGTCTCTTTCCCCAATTCATCATACTACGAGGTAAAATTTAATAATTGTAAAGATAAGGCTTTGCTTAGCCGTGACCGCATACATGAACTTATGAGATATTCAAATTACAATGTCTGAAGGGGGTTTAGAATGGATTTTATGCCGTTGATACCCTTTTTAGGTGTATCTGTTCCTGAAAGTATTACCTTATATTATATGGTATTAGCACTAACGGGCAAAAAAGAGTCTCGGCTCTTTATTATAGCTCTTTCCCTGTTAACCTCACTATTTTCTTTTACTGTCCGTTCAATACCAATGGCTTTTGGTATCCATAGTATCTTGGAGATCATATTAATGGTTATTTTTTTAAACGCTTTTTTAAAACTATCCTGGCGCACAGCGATAACAGTAATGATACTGGCGAGTGTGGTATTAGGATTTGCAGAGGGGATTTCCGTCCCTTTTCTAGCCTGGATATTCTCTTTGAAACTAGAACAAATTATCTCCGACCCATTGCTGCGAATACTATTTACTTTACCGCACTTGCTTTTCTTAGTAGTTCTAACACATATCATTAGTAAACGTCAGTGGAGGTTGCCATTGATCGCACGACTAATGAAAATAAACTGTGAAACAGCTAAAAGGACAAAAAAGCAATTGGTAAGGCAAACATGCCTCTTGATCTTATGCTTAGTACAAGCTTTGATGCTGGTTTTATTAAAGATCAGCTTTTATGCGTACAAATCAGGTGTTTATCCAAGCTTTAATCTTGATGCTTTAGTAGAAATAAGTATACTTGTTCTGATGATTGCTGCTCTAGCTACGATCTTTGTAACAAGTTATTTATTGAAAGTCATAGAACGGGACGCAAGGTTAGAAACAGAAGTACACTATGCCAAGGAAAGACACAATTTAAATCTACAATTACAAGTTGAACGGCATGATTTTTATAATCATCTTACAGCTATTTACGGATATATAAAGGCAGGTCATTATTCTCAGACTGAAATCTATATCGAAAATCTATACCAAACTGTTCGCCATATAGAAAGTCTCTTAAAAATTGATCCTCCGGAATTAGCTGCTATTCTGAGTGCAAAAAAGGAGGAAGCGAAAACCAGAGGGATCAAATTCCATTGGCAGGTAAACATGCAAAGCAGCAGCCTTCCGATACCACCAGAGGATATTACCCATTTGGCAGGGAACTTGTTGGACAATGCCTTTGAAGCAGCAAAAACTAACTGCTCCCCAAGAGTAGACTTAACTCTCGCATGTAATAAGCTGGGCTTAGAGTTGAAGGTGTCTAATAGCGGTAGTCCCATTCCTCAAAATGTCAGACAAAATATCTTTGCGGCAGGATATACAACTAAAGATACAAGTCAACATAGTGGTCTGGGGTTATACATTATTAAAGAAATTATAGATCGCCATGATGGTCAATTAGAATTGAAGGAGCCTGAAAACTATTCGGGAACAGAATTTGTGATTTATATTCCGTGGAGCAGGTAATCTATTCATTAATTTCTTTAGATTTATACTATTATAGAATTCCTTTTAAAATCATCTCAGACCTTCATGAAAGGAGCTTATTTTTAGTGGAAATAAACGATTTAAGCAACAATTCATATGAGTTGCAACGTGTTTCTTACGGGTTGCGCATATGGCATAGGAAATTTATGGAATAGATGATAAAATAAAACGAGGGGTGACATAAATGAATGAAGTCTCAATTCACCAAATGGGACAAACTGTTGGATCGTATGTGGCAAAAAAGATTACCAGGCTAGACCAAACAGAAATCCTCACCTATGGTGCCGAGATCTTGCTTGGAAGCATCGTTAAATTAAGCATTCTTTTTTTCACTGCAGTTATGATGGACGTTGTCCTTGAAGTTACAATTTTACTTAGCGTAACCGGTTTAATCCGTACTTTGTCTGGTGGAGCACATTGTTCTGCATATTATAGATGCTTGGTAGCAAGCGTTTTAATACTTACGTCGCTAGGGTATTCAATTAAAATTATCTATCCTGTCATCAAGCTATTACCAACTGCTGTTTTGTTTGGAACCTCATTGCTGTCCATTTGTTTCTATTGGTTCTATGCACCACAGGCTCCTTCTAATAAGCCTTTTAAGAGTAGAAAAATGGAATTAACCTTCCGTTGGTACACATTAATTGCAGCGGTGGCAGTATCAATTATCTCAATTCTACTAGGAACGGACAGTTTGATTAGTTGGGTGATGACATTTGCACTATTATGGCAGGCCTTTACTTTAACACCGGCCGGACATAGGTTTATTGGTTTATGGGATATCTTACTTACTCATAAAAAGAAAGGAGGCGAAGTAGGATGTTAAAGTTTATAAGCAAATCACTGTTTCAAGGATTAGCAGCAGTATTTGCTGTAGTAGCCATGACGAATATTGGAACAACCAGCATGTTCCTGATGTACCAACCGGAACCGCCTAAGAGTTTGAAATTATAGAAATAGCTAAATATGGTCTTGTGGCGCAACCAGTCAAGGCAGCTAAAAATCAATGAATGGCAAGAAATTTAATTGTAATCAATTGATAAAGAAGTTGATTGCTTTCTAAGACAAAATAGAATAGTGAGCGTAAATGGCAAACTTGTCGAAAGACGGGGACGCAAAGCCAAAGGGTCTAAGGTGCTTTAGTAACACTATGATAGCCTGGTTGCCGCAGTAATTGTGTATACTAAACCTGCCCATTTTTGTGGCAGGTTTTCGCTTTTTTCTGACTTTATTTGTTTTAATTGCTAATGTAGATACTAATGACCACTATCTTCAGAATTTAAGTCATAAAAACTAAAATGAACGTTTTATTTTACTTGGTATCCAGTATAGCTTTTATTGTTGCTGCCGCAATCTTGAGATCACGTTCATTACACAGACGAAGCAATCGGGTTAGCTGCTCTACCTCAGTAATCGTAGTTGAGTTTTCTGGAAAGAAAATTGTATCAGCAGATATACATAATTCGCGGATAAGTCGAAAAAGCACATCGTAACTCGGTTTCTTATTTTCGTTTTCAATAGACATAAGATAGCGAGGTGTTATATTAATTCTTTCAGCTAGTTGTTCACGAGTAAGGTTATTATTTATCCGGGCGGTTTTGAGAATGTCGCCAAGCTTATCGAAATGATTACGTTCCATTAGTTCACCTCCAATAACAGTTTACGGTTCCTAACATAAGAGTTAAACGATATGACATATCTATAAGATCAAGAACTAATAGAGCGTGTATAGAGGTCTTGTATATGAAGGATGGACTCGCCAAATAAAAAAAACGTAAGTTTGGCGGGTGTATTTCCATGACCGTATAACAAATGCCCTTCCAAATTTACGAATTTGGAGGGGTATTTATGTTTAGAGAGTATCCTAGAAAAAATCCGCAGCCGCTATTGGTGATTAGCGGCTTGGCTTAGTGAAGCAGACATCTTTTTAATTTGTTCTGTTAGAGCTAATGGTGAATCGTTAAAAAAAGCCTATTCAATACAGGGGACAAATGCGGCCATCACATAGAACTGTCAGAGCTTAAAAATAGGATATGTAAAATCAAAAACGTTCATTGGAGGTTTCTCTATGTGAGCGTTTTTGCGCATAAAAATACAAAATTTACTAGATGTCGTTCCCCTCCGCTTGTTCTTCATTTTTCAGATTAAAAAATCTTGAAATGGAGGACAAGCTCATGGAAGAACATGATAGCAAATATACTTTGGTTGTTAACAAAAGACGGATTTCTGTAAGTAAGGCAATCTATAAAGCATATTATCAGCAGAAAGAACACGAAGCCTATCTGGACAAGCTTTCCAACCGCTATAACCTGTCCCTGGATGAATGTGAGGAAAAGGGCATTCAAGTTGAGTACATATTATCCCGCCCAGAAGAATCCTTGCTGGACTTAATCATTAAAAAGGACATGTTTGTAAGGTTGAGCATAGCCATGGAGAAGCTGACTGAGCAGGAACGACTGCTGATTTATGAATTGTTTTTCAAAGGCAAAAGTGAACGTCAATTATCAAAAGAAACTGGTATTCCGCAAAAGACAATCAACGATAGAAAGCACAGCATTCTAATGAAATTAAAAAAACTTATAGAAAAGTAAAAATAATTCCGCTCAACCCCTCACTTTTTTCCTTAAAGAAGTGAGGGGATTTTTTATCCTCCTTATCTGTTCCTTGAAAACTTCATATCCGGCAGATTAAATACGTTAACTGTTCAGCCGTGGTGAGCGGCAGCGACATTGGTAAGCACGCGATGACCGCCTGCAGATTATAGCAATCTGTAAAAAACGATGGCATCGAAGGTGATGAGCGATAAGGCTTGACCATAAAACGGTCTGTGGTGGATCGTTTTGCAAAGAAATGGACAGTGGATAATGATACTCCTGCATAGTCGAGGTTAGATCCCAGAGTGCAGCCCGCTCGTTGAGGGGGAGGTGAAATTCCTGTGAGATCCGTTAACTGTGGATTGTTTAATCTGCCGCCCTGAAAGCCGGAAGGCTTTTTGTGCTTCGGGAAGTAGTGTCGAATAGAAGCACCGTAACTGTTTAGAAATGAAGAACAAGCGATCATTTTTTGATCTTAGAAACTACGCGGCAGGGCATACATGCCCTGCCGTATCCTTGTGAGATCAAATTTGTAAACCAATAAAAGGAGGAATGAAAATGCTTTACAATCCCAAAAAGGTTGAGCGCCTCAAAGAGATGTATCCCGAGGGAACCCGCATCCAGCTTAATTCTATGTCTGGCGAACCAGACATGCCTTTCGGACTAATGGGAACAGTAGATTTCGTGGATGATATTGGTCAAATCCAAATGACTTGGGATAACGGCCGTTCTCTTGCTATAGTTTCT
>JAJYAS010000232.1 GCA_021779415.1 Bacillota bacterium | reverse complement strand
CTTACATGCAAAAGAAAAGCGGTGTGAGTAGGTACATACCCACTCACACCGCTTTCTTACGTGCAGTCTCCAAATTCATCGATCAGTGCATCTTCTACTTCTTCAAGGGTAATGCGTCCAATTTCTTTAAGGTAGCCATCTTCTGACCATTCAAGAAAATCTTCGTAGGTTAGTTCTGATTCCTCATAGTAAAATTTCAGAAAGGAGAACCATGTTCCGTCCGTATGCGCTTCGGGTTCGTACCGTAAAAGGTAATATTCCTCGTCTTCGATCGTACTCTTAAGGAAGATAGCTTGGCTGGGTATGATCAGTACAACATGGGCATCTGCATACGTTCGGTTTGCAAATTGAAGGGTAAAAGACTGTAAAAGGGCCTGTTCATTTGTCGGTTGAAATGGGTCAAGAGACGACGCTTGTTGATGGGTTTCCCAAGTATATATGGTTTCACTTGATAGTGAAGCCTCCATTTGTTCCGCAATAGCCTCTAGCCGGCGCGAAACCAGGGGTGGTAGAGTGAATTCCTGACAGTCAGTGGAACGACAGTGATAGACCGGAACTTTATCTATGTGCCCAACACCATGGTTCAAATCAATAGGAATGGTTCGGGTTGTCAAATAACCTGTATCGCCACATCCACACGTATCAATTGGTTCTATCGTTTGATCAAACACTGATGACACCTCACTAAAGTATGTTAGTAACTAATTCGACAAAGATTTTACAAATTCCTTTTAACCTTACACATTAAATGTTGCCATTTAACACAAACTTTACACTGAGGTAATTGACTCAATTAGTTTTACTTAGTCCTTTTCCCTTAATCTAGGCATGATATCATGCCTAGATTAAGGGAAAAGGAGAAATTGCTTTGGATGGCGAAAGTATCTATAATCAGGATTTGAAGATCTGTACCAATCCGAAGGATAAACGTACGGAAGACTAATATTTCAGATCGTTTTGGATAATGAAGGAGGATAAGGAATGCGTCAGTCTTTAAATGAAGGTCAGCTGGTTTTAATAGAGTTACTTAAAGAGATGGGCAACGAAGTCGCAAGGATTTTACAAGGATGTATGCAAAGCCTTATTTCCTTGGACCGGACTCAGGCAGAATTCTGGATTGCTGAGGATCAAAAGGTCAATGATTTTGAACGGAAGATCGACGATGAGTGTGTGCGTTTAATTGCCACCCAGCAACCGGTTGCTAAGGATTTACGAAAGATTATTTCGGCTATGAAAATTTCCACTGATCTCGAAAGGATGGGAGATTTGGCAATAGACATTGCAAAGGTGGTGCGAAGAATTGAGGGACCCATATGTAAACCCCTTATAGATATTCCATTAATGGCTGAAAAGGCACTGGAAATGATGAGGCAAGGGCTGGAAGCTTATAGTAAGGAAGATATGGAACTCGCACATAATCTGGCGGAGAAAGATGACGAAGTGGACCGTCTTTATAAACATGTTGTACGTGATCTATTAGTCATTATGACGGAAAAACCAGAAATATTAGATCAAGGAATGTACTTAGCTTTTGTAGGTCGCTATCTCGAACGGATTGCAGACCATGCAACAAATATCGGGGAAAATGTCATTTATATCGCAACAGCAGGTAGACAGGACCTTAACAAATAATGTTTGGCAATCTTACAAGGTGGTAGTTTAATAAATTTTGACCTTGTGGAAGTGTTGGTTTATACTAATAAGGTAGACCAATGATATGAGGTGGAATATTGACAAAAAAAGTTGCTGTTGTCACTTTGGGTTGTCCTAAGAATCAAGTAGACAGCGAAGTTATGGCGGGATTGTTAGCCCAAGATTATATACTTTCCGTGAACCCTGAAGAAGCAGATATTATTGTAGTCAATACCTGTACGTTTATTCAATCCGCAAAAGAAGAAGCGATTGATACTATTTTTGAAATGGCTGGTTTTAAAGAAACTGGCTCGTGTAAAACCCTAATTGCTACAGGGTGTTTAGCGCAACAGTACGGGGCAGAATTAATGCAAGAAATACCTGAATTAGATGGTGTGCTTGGAACAGGGAATATTGATGAAATTACTACGATTGTTCATGCAGCTGAGGGAACGCGAACCACTCTAATTAAACCTGGTGCACCTGATTTTCTTCACAATGAGTTGATGCCTCGTAAACGATCTACTCCTGACTATATGGGCTACGTGAAAATTGCAGAAGGCTGTGATAACTACTGCACGTATTGTATCATCCCGTATGTGCGTGGTCATTTCCGGAGCCGTTCAGAGGAATCCGTGCTACGCGAAGTCCAAGAAATGGCCAATCAGGGAGTTAAAGAAATCATGATTATGGCTCAAGATACCACGCGTTTCGGCTTTGACTCTGAAGGAGAACTCCGCCTTCCCCAGCTAATTCGTAAGCTTGCTCGTATTGAAGGGATTGAATGGATTCGGTTAATGTATTGCTATCCCGAGCGTTTTACGGATGAGTTGATTGAAACCATGCGTCAGGAACCTAAAGTATGCAGGTATATTGATTTGCCGTTACAACATGCGGATAATAAGATCCTTAAGGAAATGAATCGACGAGGAACCATAGAACAAGCGGAAGAACTCATTGAAAAATTGCGTGACGCAATGCCGGACATCACTCTGCGAACGACGATGATCACGGGTTTTCCAGGAGAAACAGAAGAGGAATTCCAAACTATGGTTGATTTTATCCAACGTGTCCAGTTTGATCGGCTTGGGGTGTTTGCCTACTCCCAAGAGGAAAATACGCCCGCTGGACAAAGAGAAGATCAAGTTCTGCCAGAAGTTCGTGAACAACGCAGAGAACGAATCATGCAGATTCAACAGAGCATTTCTTTAGCTAGACTGCAACGCTGGGTTGAATGTGTTGTGACAGTGTTACTGGAACAGAAATTACCGGATGGACGTTGGATGGGACGAACCGAAGGGGACGCTCCCGAAATCGATGGCCAGGTCTATATCACAGGTGCTCAAACCTCACTTCATGTAGGCGACATGATCAAAGTTTGCATCCTTGAGGCGGATAGCTACGATTTAATAGGAGAGGTTGTCTCGTGAATTTACCCAATCGTTTAACGTTAGCTCGGATCATTTTAATACCGGTCTTTATGGCCTTTTTACTTCTTCAAGTTCCCAAAGGTCATACACTTTTTCCCCATCAAGACGTTGTGGCTGCTATAATATTTATATTAGCCTCGGCTACAGATGGCCTGGACGGTTACATTGCTCGCAAGCGTCATCAGGTAACGAACTTGGGCAAGTTTATGGATCCCTTGGCTGATAAACTTTTGGTGTCAGCGGCGCTGATCTCATTGGTCGAGCTTGGAGAGGTGACTGCTTGGGTTGCTTGGATCATCTTAGCTCGAGAGTTTGCAGTGACAGGGCTCCGAGCGATTGCTGCTGTGGATCGGGTTGTAATCAGTGCAAGTAAACTTGGAAAAATTAAGACCATTACCCAAGTGGTAGCGATTTCAGCAATATTACTTCATGATTGGCCCCTGTCGTTGATAGGAATAAGCATTGGCCAACCTCTGTTATACCTTGCTTTATTTTTCACAGTTATTTCTGGGCTTGACTATTTGGCTAAATCTCGCAAGTTATTACATAAATAAGTTTCCATTTATGTTAGCTTTGTGTTAAGAATGAGACGGGTAAGAAACTTGAGACAAGGTGATGGTTTTTGTGTCTTTTAGTAAGAAACAAAGACCGTCCCCTTGTCTTTCCAATTATTTTCTTTTATGGGTAAAACTTAGATATCGTTATTGATATACTGCGTGCTATAATGTCGATATAGCAAATAGTATAGCAGTTGGAGGGATTAACGATGACAAGGCAGCGGATTCTGTTGATCAGCCTTATTGGTATTTTAATATTTGGACTGTTATTGGGAGGCACATTTGTTTATCAAAAAAAGTGGGTTGACGTCTCGATCATGCGTCAAAGCCAACAAATTCCGGGTGTGATTTCGGCAAAGACTGTTCAAAACAATGGGCAAAAAGAGATGGTTGTAGAAACTAATCATCTATCGAATCTTCGCCAAACAAGTCAGGAACTTGAAAAATTAGCGGGTAATTTGCCCATTCGATACCTTGATCGAACGAATGATAGCCTTAATAAATTATTCGGGCAGATGCAGTTTGCCTTACAAGAAGGAATTAGTCGTGGCAATTTCACAGAGATGGAACAAAACGTAAAAAATCAAGCTGATAAAGCTGGGGTTCAGCTCGAACTAGAAATGGACAGTGATGCAATTTACGTGGTTATGACTCAAGGGGATGCTCAACTGATCGAAGTCATCGAACGGAATGGACAAGCAAGATTCTTACCAAGTGAAAAAGAGTAAGCTTTAACGAGAGGAAGAGAAGACATGAAACGAGATATCTTAATAGGTTTTGGGGTCGGCATCTTCGCTTTTTTAGTAGTAATGGGATATAATGTAGTCCCTATCGGGTTACTCCTTGTGGGTGCTTGGTTTGTTTGGACTTTTGTCATACAGCGACAAGTTTTAAAAAATGGGAATGGTGTGGCCATACCGACTACAACGATTGATTTTGAGGATATCGGAGGACAGAGTGTGGCTAAGAAAGAGCTTCAGGAAGCGTTAGATTTCTTACTATATTCTGATCAAATGAAAGTTTTAGGGATTCGTCCTTTGAAAGGGATTTTATTGTCTGGGCCGACAGGTACGGGTAAAACATTATTAGCTAAAGCTGCGGCAAAGTATACCAATTCTGCTTTTCTTTCGGTATCCGGAAGCGAATTTGTAGAAATGTATGCGGGTGTGGGAGCGGAACGGGTACGTGGCTTGTTTCGAAGGGCGCGAGAAATGGTCCGCAAAGAAAAGAAAAAAAGTGCCATCATTTTTATTGATGAAATGGATATTTTAGGGGCGAAGAGGGGAAGCAATGTCTCCCATCATGAGTATGACCAAACTCTGAATCAGCTTTTGGTTGAAATGGACGGTTTAAAAGCCGATCAAGGGGTTCACATTTTAGTCATGGCAGCAACGAATCGCCCAGAAGCCTTGGATGCGGCTATATTGAGACCCGGTCGTTTTGATCGGCAGGTTAAAGTTGATCTGCCGGATAAAGAAGGCAGGGTTGCGATTCTAAAAATCCACACTAAAAATAAGCCTTTAGCCCAAAATGTTAATTTGGAAGAAATAGCCCATGAAACGTTTGGCTTCTCAGGCGCTCATTTGGAAAGTGTGACGAACGAAGCCGCGATTTTCGCCTTGCGTGAAAAAGCGAGTGAAATCACAGAGAATCATTTACATGAAGCGGTTGAAAAAGTTATGTTGGGAGAAAAACTTGATCGAAAACCAACGGCTGAGGAGTTACGGCGGGTTGCAATCCATGAGAGCGGACATGCTATGCTAGCGGAAACAGTTAGGCCAAATTCTGTATCTCAAATTTCTATCCGTTCACGAGGAAACGCTTTGGGGTATGTTCGTCATTACCCGAAGGATGATTTATATCTTTATACACAAGCGATGCTCGAAGGTCAGATTATGGTGGCCTTAGCAGGTGCACTCGCTGAAGAACAGATCCTTGGTACGCGGAGTACTGGTGCCATGGCTGATTATGAACAAGCGCTTAATCTTGTTGAAAAGATACTCAGTGCAGGAATGTCTTCCTTGGGGATTACAGATGTCTCTCTCTTGAACGCCGAGCAGCGACAACCTGTGACGAAACACATTTTAGCAGAACTCGAAGAACGAACGATGCAGATAATTGAGAAGAATAAAGAGACATTATTACGGATTAGTGAGATCCTCGAAGTAGAGGAAAGTTTGAATGGCGACACTTTGCGAAAACACTTACAAAACGCAGCGTAAAAAATGAACCCCTTACCTTAGGGGTTCATTTTTCTATTTCATTCTCATTTGAAGAAGGATAATATTAGCTGGATGAGAAATAACTAATTTGGGGCCTTAGGGTTTGATATTTGCGTTGATAATAGGAGAGTGATAAACTGTATGAAGGCTGAAATTGTGGCAACTGGCACTGAGTTATTACTTGGAGAAACTCTCAATACGAGTGCTCACTACTTGACTGGAAAAATGTCTTCTTTGGGCATTGAAGTAGACTATCATACGACTGTTGGTGACAATCCTGAACGTTTAGAGCAGGTTTTACGACAGGGGATCGGGCGT
>JAJYAS010000231.1 GCA_021779415.1 Bacillota bacterium | reverse complement strand
TGGTTTGGGTTCCGGGGAACACCAAGAGGCGAATTTCGGGGTGTACTTTCTTCCCACGCAAGACGTCTGCAGCAATCCGCAGATCTTCCAGTCGGCCATTTGTACAGGATCCGATGACGACCTGGTCAATTTTAATGCCACTAGCTTCCTGGATGGATTTAGCATTTTCCGGAGAATGAGGGTATGAAACTTGTAAGGGGATATCCGCTACATTAAACTCCTGGACTTCCAGGTATTTAGCATCTTTATCACTATAGTGCAAAGGATAGGAGCGACGTGCCCGTCCTTCGAGATAAGCAAATGTCTTCTCATCAGGAGCAATAATTCCATTTTTAGCGCCCGCTTCAATTGCCATATTACATATCGTGAACCGATTATCCATAGATAAGGCGGAGATTCCTTCGCCTGTAAACTCCATCGCTCGGTAGCGTGCTCCATCAACACCCAGTTTTCCTATCAGATAAAGGATCAGATCTTTGCCCCCGACCCATTTTTGAAAATTGGTCCCATGAAAGATAAACTTCATGGATTCGGGAACTCGGAACCATGCTTCGCCCGTCGCTAAACCTGCTGCCAGATCAGTGCTTCCTACTCCTGTGGCAAACGCACCAACTGCTCCGTACGTACAGGTATGTGAGTCCGCACCAATAATCAGGTCTCCTGGTAAGGTCAGTCCTTGCTCAGGGAGGAGGCAATGTTCAATTCCCATCCGTCCAACTTCAAAATAATGTTCGATCTTTTGTTTTCGTGCAAAGTCACGCATTACCTTACACTGCTCCGCAGATAATATATCTTTATTGGGAGCAAAGTGGTCTGGAACCAAAGCCACTTTGCTCGAATCAAACACAGTATCTGTTCCAAATTTGGCAAACTCTTGAATTGCGACTGGGCCTGTAACATCATTTGCTAAGACTAAATCTAGCTTCGCGGTGATCAGTTGCCCTGGAACGACTTCATCCAAACCAGCATGTTGTGCCAGAATTTTTTCCGAAATAGTCATTGACATAACATTTATTCTCTCCCTTTAGCTTCGCTTAGTTCTCGCGAATCTTAATTCCAGCCTCTGAGCACCCACACTTTATTCGTGTTTTTTCAGCCAGCTCATCATTCCTCTTAGTTGTTCCCCGACTTTTTCAATCTGGTGTTTTTCTTCGTTTCGGGTCATAGCGTTAAAGGCTGGGCGATTTGCTTGATTCTCAAGTAACCATGCTTTAGCAAATCTTCCGTCTTGGATTTCTTCGAGAACTTTTTTCATTTCTTTACGGGTTTCTTGGTTAATAATTCGTTTACCGATGGTCATATCTCCATATTGGGCGGTATCTGAAACTGAATAACGCATCCAGCTTAAGCCACCTTCATACATCAAATCGACAATCAGTTTAAGTTCGTGCAAACACTCAAAATAAGCGATTTCCGGCTGATAACCTGCTTCTACCAGGGTATCAAATCCCGCTTTGACAAGTTCCGAAGTCCCTCCACATAGGACTGCTTGTTCTCCGAACAAATCTGTTTCTGTTTCCTCACCAAAGGTTGTTTCTAGAACGCCAGCTTTAGTGGAACCAATTCCCTTGGCATAGGCAAGTGCTAATTCTTTTGCTTTTCCAGTAGCATCTTGATGCACCGCGATTAATGAGGGTACGCCAGCGCCTTCTGTGTAGGTACGACGTACCAAGTGACCTGGGCTTTTAGGTGCCACCATGAAAACGTCGACATCGCTTGGAGGAACGATTTGTCCAAAGTGAATATTAAACCCGTGTGAAAACACGAGAGCTTTTCCTGCAGTAAGATATTGTTTAATTTCGGCTTGATAGACTTTACTTTGGCTCTCATCCGGTAGCAAGATTTGTATGACATCGGCACGTTTTGCGGCTTCTTCCACGGTCATAACTTCAAAACCTGCAGCTTCTGCACGTCCCCAGCGGGCACTTCCAGGACGAAGTCCAATCAAAACGTTCAGTCCAGAATCCTTAAGGTTTTGGGCCTGGGCATGCCCTTGGCTGCCATATCCCATTACCGCAATTACTTTACCTTTTAAAAGTTCCAGATTCGCGTCTTCTTCATAATACATTTTTGCCATTTCAATAACTTCCTCTCAATTTTAGCCTTTTTTTAAAATTCAGGTGTTAGTGTAGTTTAGTTTGCCACTGCTATGGTTTGTCATGCATCAGATCGCTTAATGGCAATCTTCCCTGTTCGTACCAATTCAACTAACCCATAGGGGCTAATAGAATTAACAAATGCATCGAGCTTCCCGGTATCCCCTGTTAATTCAACCGTAATATTGCTTCTACCCATATCCACGACCCGCCCTCGGAAAACATCAACTATTTGGAGAACCTCTGATCGTGTTTCCGCACTGACCTTGACCCGAACTAATGCCAGTTCTCGATCAACAATATTTTCCTCGGTCAAATCCATGACTGTATGGACAGCCACTAATTTATTAAGTTGATTCCTGACTTGCTCAATGATTTGATCATCTCCATTGACGACAATCGTCATTCTAGAAAGCTCTGGATTCTCCGTCTGACAAACCGAGAGGCTATCAATATTATACGCCCTGCGGGCGAATAGTCCAGCCACCCGGGCTAAAACACCGGGATGGTTCTCCACAAGGGCAGCAAGTGTATGCAACATGTTTCTACCTCCCTAGCATTTCCGTGATGGCTTTACCTGGTGGAATAATTGGCAAAACATCTTCGTGTGGCGAGATCGTAAAATTCAACAACACTGGCCCGGGATGTTTGATTGCCTCCGCAACAGCACTGTGAACTTGTTCTGTAGAATCGACTTGGATTCCTCGAATTCCATAGGCTTCCGCTAGTTTAAGAAAATCGGGATTATCATCGAGTTGTATACTGCTGTACCGTTCGTCACAAAACATCTTTTGCCATTGGCGTACCATGCCCAGAACTCCGTTATTCAAAAGTACTATTTTAATTGGAAGCTTATTATGGGCTATGGTGGCTAGCTCCTGAATCGTCATCTGAAAGGAACCATCCCCTGTGAACAAAAAGACTAGATCGTCAGGACATGCTATTTGCGCCCCAACTGCTGCAGGAAGGCCAAAGCCCATCGTTCCGAGTCCGCCACTCGTTGTTAGTTTGCGACTGTGCATTATGGGATAAAACTGGGCTACCCACATTTGATGCTGTCCTACATCGGTTACGATAATCGTATCCTCTCCGGCAAGTTGTCCAACACTTTCTATGATTATTTGTGGTGTAAGTCTGTCTCTGTCAAACCTATAAGGATAAGTGATCTTCCAAGCGTTCAATCTCGCCCACCAGTCTGTGAATTGGGGGACGCTACAACCCACCAAGCCGTTTAACATCTCTTCCAGAACTAATCGAGCATCCCCAATGATGGGGATATGAGTTTTCACGACCTTGCCAATCTCTGCAGGATCAACATCAATATGAATAACTTTTGCGTTGTTTGCGAAGGTATGCCCCAAACCACTTGTCACACGATCATCGAACCGTACCCCCACCGCAATGAGCAAATCACAATCATCCACGGCATAGTTCGCAGTCACAGTTCCGTGCATTCCAACCATACCTAATAGATTGGGATGATCAGAGGGCAAACACCCAATCCCCATCAACGTCGTGACTACAGGCAAACCAGCTTTTTCAGATAACTGCTTTAAGACTTTCCCTGCTTCTGCTGTGATAACCCCTCCCCCGGCATAAATAACGGGCTTTTGAGATTCAGAAAGTGCAGCGAGTATTTCATTAATTTTTTGACCATCTACTTGGTCAAATACGTGGTATCCATTTAATTTCATATGTGCAGAAAGGGGCACAACATCTTCTGCGGATAAAATATCCTTTGGAAGATCGACGAGCACCGGACCTGGTCGACCAGTACGAGCAAGATAGAATGCCTCTTTGACAATCCGTGGAATTTCTCTGGCATCCTTAACCAAATAAGCGTGTTTAGTAATGGGCATGGTGATTCCTGTTATATCCGCTTCTTGAAAAGCATCTGTTCCCAGTAAAGATGTGGAAACCTGCCCCGTCAAAACGACCATGGGAATAGAGTCTAAATAAGCATTGGCAATTCCCGTAACTAGATTCGTAGCCCCCGGACCAGACGTGGCTAAGCATACTCCGACCTTCCCGCTAACTCGGGCATAGCCATCTGCAGCATGCACCACCCCTTGTTCATGACGTCCCAATACATGTCGAATGGGGCTATCCAATAAGGCATCATATAGGGCCAGCAATACCCCGCCCGGATATCCAAAGATGACGTCAACGCCTTCCTGTTCCAAGGCTTTTAATAAAACGGTTGCCCCTGTCATTCCCGTTATTTCTTCACTCATGCCCACACCTCCCCCTAACTCATCTGGCCGTTTCACTCTCAGCGCTGTAAATTTCCGGGCCATTGATAAGGGTAAGAGCCCTAAATTCAGCGAGAAGTCGCTTAAATATTGGTCCTGGAACTCCATCCCCGATTTCCCGTCCATCAACATCGATTACCGGTATTAATTCAGCTGCTGTACCCGTGAGAAAACACTCCTCAGCGGTATACAAGTCGTGGCGTGTAAATAACTCTTCCGACACCTTAATTCCCATTTCGCTAGCGATCTCAAGTGCAGAATTTCGGGTAACCCCTTCAAGAATTCCTACTGAGCGAGGCGGGGTCATCAATACTCCATTCCGATAAATAAAGATGTTATCTCCTGTACCTTCAGTCACATACCCCTCTTGATTAAGAAGGATTCCTTCTAATGCACCGGACTGGTTGGCCTCGATTTTCGCTAAGATGTTATTTAGATAATTAAGTGATTTAATCCTTGGACTCAAGGAATCTGGATTGTTCCTGCGGATGGCCACTGTTTTGACTGCCATACCGCGTTCATACGTGCTTTGTTCAAAGAGCTTTATTTGATCTGCAATGCAATAGATTGCAGCCTGCGGACATTTGTTGGGATCAAGCCCCAAGTCCCCCTTACCTCGTGAAACTACTAAGCGAATATAAGCATCCTTTAAACCATTTCTGCGCAGTGTCTCCAATATGATCTCCTGCATCTGATCTTTAGTTACGCCAATCGTTAATTTAATCGACTTAGCTGACTCATAGAGGCGTTTCAAATGTTCGTCTAATTTAAACACTCGGCCATGATAGGCTCGAATCCCTTCGAATATTCCGTCTCCATATAAAAAACCATGGTCGAAAACCGAAACTTTTGCCTCTTCCTCTGGAACGAATACACCATTGCAGTATATTATAAGCCCCATTTGATCTACCCCTTTCTCGAAGAAATCTGAATAAAACAAAAACCCTAAGCTTAGTCCCCTAATAATGTGGAACTTTCCGCTTGGGTTTTTTCCACCCACGGTGTAAATCCGATTTGGATTCTGTACCGCTCGGACCAGACAAGGATCTCTCCCTCGGAACCCTAGGTACACTTCCGCTTGTGTTCTATTACATTTTAAATGTCGACGTTGTGTATATGATACAGGAATTCCTTCCCCACTGTCAACCCTATTTACAACAAAAGTCCTAAATTGATTAGAGATTCTCTTGTCATATCCAATGGTTAATTATAAAATTCCAACTAATTATTACAGGCTGAATCTTCCGTTATTTAAATAGAGGAATATTGTGAACTTTGGCGAATTTCACAACAACAATAATGAATTGCAATTCACCATTGTTAAAACTACAGACAAAGAGAAACGTGGTAACTGAGCGCTACAAAGACTTTATTGAATCGATGTATGTTAGCTAGCTCTACAAACTTTTACAAAAGGAGGATTGTTGTTTTACTTGTGGTTATCAGGTTTTATCAGAAAAAATACCTTAGGGTTGGAGGAATTTGAAGATGTTACAAAAGACAATGAAGGCTCTAGTTTACCATGGGCCTAACAACTATAACCTAGAGGATGTACCGATGCCCCAGATCATTGATCAGAACGATGCAATAGGAAGGGTAACGCTGGCCGCTATCTGTACAAGTGACGTTCACATGGTACAAGGTAATATTCCAAGTGCTCCAACTCCCAAAATTGTGGGGCATGAGTTTTGTGTGGAGATCGTTGAAACGGGTTCCTCCGTTAAACGTCTTAAGCCAGGTACACGCTGTGTTGTTCTTCCAGCGGTATATTGTGGTAAATGTAAAATGTGCAAAAGCCATATGCCCGCCTT
>JAJYAS010000230.1 GCA_021779415.1 Bacillota bacterium | reverse complement strand
TTATGATGTAAATATTCGCGGGGGCGTAATTCTTTCGCCAGTAGCTTGTATCGAAAGTGATCCGGCTGGAGAACATTTTACCTGGAATAGCTGGCATCTTGGCGGACGTGAGCGTAAATGGGTTCAAAACGGTCAAGCTTATTATATACCTCTTAAATATTCGGAATTACCTCGTTATTTGCGCGAAAATGTAAAAACGGATGTTGTGGCTATTCAAGTTGCTCCCATGGATGAACATGGATATTTCAGTTTTGGACTAACAGTGTCTCACTACGCTGCTGCGATTGAAAAGGCCCGTGCGGTTATTGTTGAAGTAAATGAGGATATGCCAATCACACATGGCGGTTATGATCATGCCGTTCATATTTCAAAGGTGGATTTTGTTGTTGAGGGAGGGCACACAGGACTTCCCATCTTACCTTCGGCACCTGCGTCAGAACTGGACAGGCAAATTGCTGAATTTGTTTTACCTGAAATTAATGATGGGGCATGTATTCAATTAGGTATTGGTGGCATGCCGAATGCCTTAGGGAAAATGATAGCTGAATCGGATCTGAAAGATCTAGGAGTTCACACAGAAATGTTGGTGGACGGATTTGTAGATATGGTGGAAGCTGGGAAAGTTACCGGTATGTGCAAGCAACTTGATCGAGGCAGGATGGTCTATGCTTTCGCGGCTGGGACACAGAAACTGTATGATTTTGTTCGAAATAACCCTTCCGTGGCTGGTTATCCAGTAGATTACACTAATCATCCTTTTGTTGCGTCTCAAAACGATCAACTGATTTCTATTAACAGTGCTTTAGAAATCGACTTAACTGGCCAAGTATGCTCAGAATCAGCTGGACCCAATATGATTAGTGGCGCGGGTGGACAGCTTGACTTTGTGGAAGCTGCCTATAATTCAAAGGGTGGGAAAAGTTTTATATGTTTACCTTCCACCTATAAAGATAAAAAGGGTCAGCTCCATTCTCGTATTAAAGGGTTAATGACTCTAGGCGCAGCGCTAACCGATACTCGTCCAACCGTTCAGTTCGTGGTCACAGAGTATGGTAAGGTTAATCTTAAAGGGTTGTCTACCTGGCAACGTGCAGATGCTTTAATTTCCATAGCTCATCCCGATTTCAGAGAAGGGTTGATCGCTGAAGCAAAAGAACTGAAGATTTGGCGTAAAAAGGCATAAATCTTTCCGAAATGGTATTATTCACCTAGATCATGGGAACACGTATAAGGTGGAAGGAGTCTCTAGTCATAGAGCTCCTTCTTTGTTATTAAATAATGGACAATCTCCGATTTTCTCGATAGAATTAACATAAATTCACAAGAAGTGCCGGGGGTCAACATTTTGGGAAACTATGATGAAATTCTACAGGAGTTTAATCGGGCTCGGATCAACGAAGAAGCAGTAAGCATAGAACGAGTTTATTTCTACAAGACAGACAAAAAAGTTAACCCTAAACAGGAGGAGCCTTTCCTAATTCTACCCGGAAAGCTACCAGTATTGTTGTCAGCCCCTCATGCAGTTAGGCACTGTCGCCAAAAGAAGATTAAGATGTCGGATCAGTTCACCGGGTCCATTGTATACCTCTTAAACCGATTGACAGGCTGTCAGGCAATTGCAACCACAAAACTTTATGGCGGAGATCCTAACATGGACGATCCTTGTATCTATAAAGAAAGGATTTCCGAGATCTGTGTCAGGGAAAAGGTGAAGTTCGTGATAGACATCCATGGTGCAGCCCGTGAGCAAGAATTTGATGTTGATTTTGGCACAAATGACGGAAAAACTCTTTTAAGTAAGAATGGGATACTGGAAACAATGGAGCGAAACTTTTGTGCATTCGGATTTGGGAAACTATCCAAAGGTCACTTTGACGCCCGAAGTCCCAATACTATCGCCAATTATGTCGCCCGTGAATTAGGAATTCCTGCTGTGCAGGTGGAGATTAACAAGCACTTTAGGGTGCCTGCGCAAAATCCCCAGGGGTTTCACCGTCTGCTGGGGCTCTAAAGGAAAGCATCTGTGAAATTTCATAAAGTATTATTTTAGTATTGATTTATTTTAATAATTATTGTAAAATAAATTATAGGTTGATTACAGATTTTGAGGAGGAACAATGTCATGATGAAGAAATTTATATGTTCAGTATGTGGATATGTATTCGAGGGAAATGAAGCGCCGGATGAGTGTCCGCAATGTAAGTCTCCCAAGGAAAAATTCTCCGAGAAAAAAGAGGGCATAATGCAATGGGCTGACGAACACAAAATCGGAGTTGCTCAAGGTGTTGATGCTGAAATACTTGAGGGACTGAGAGCTAACTTCATGGGTGAATGCACTGAGGTAGGTATGTATCTGGCGATGAGTCGTCAAGCAGATCGAGAAGGATTTCCGGAAATCGCTGAGGCTTATAAAAGGATAGCTTTTGAAGAAGCAGACCATGCAGCTAAGTTTGCAGAGTTACTTGGTGAAGTTGTTTATACTGATACCAAGAAGAACTTAGAGGTAAGGGTTGAAGCAGAATTTGGTGCCTGTCAGGGTAAAAAAGATTTAGCCACCAAAGCAAAGCAGTTAAACTATGATGCCATCCATGATACTGTCCATGAGATGTGTAAGGACGAAGCAAGGCACGGATCAGCCTTTAAGGGTCTTCTTAATAGGTATTTTAAGTAATCTTCATGTTGACAAACTATGACAATTGCAGTACACTTATGTTGTTAAAAGGGAGTAGTTGAATTACAAAGGCAACATACCCGGTAAGGAAACTTACCTGTCTTTGTAAACCTTAGAGGTAACAAGACTTTTAACATAGCCTATTAGGCTGTGTTAAAGGTCTTTTTTGTTTACCAAGGAGTAACTTTTAACAGAAGTAGGGAGTGATTATTTCGTTAATACTATAAATCAAAGCTAGCTTGCCTTATTGGGAAATTAAAGGAGGATTCTGGGGTGGATTTTTATCTAAAGGAAGTTAATGAAATCATTGCTGAATTAGACAGTAATGAAGAGCGGGGATTATCAACAGCTGAAGCTGAAGCTAGAACCCTACGCTATGGGGAAAATGTTTTTACTCCCAAAGAAAAGGACAGCATTTTTGCTAAGATCTTTGACAGTTTAAAAGAACCTCTAATTGTCATCCTTTTGATTTCAGGGTTAATTTCACTTGCTATGGGACATATTGCGGATGGATTAGGGATTTTTGTTGCTGTCTTGATTGCCACATCTATTTCTGTGATTCAAGAGGGTAAATCAGATAAGGCGTTTGAGGCCTTGTCTAAGCTAAGTGACGATGTCCATGTGAAAGTAGTACGTGATGGTAAAATCGTCTATATCACCCAGATTGATTTGACTCTTGGGGATATCATTCATTTAGAAACGGGAGACAAAGTTCCTGCTGACGCGAGGATAGTGCATTCCTCTAATCTTGGAATTGACGAATCTATGCTTACGGGTGAAGCAGAAGCAGTTTCCAAGAATTCTGTCAGAATTGAAAGAGAAAACAGTCCCCTAGCAGAACGGAAAAATATGCTTTACTCAGGCACCATGGTGATTGAAGGAAGGGCAATTGCCATTGTCACTTCCATTGGCGATGGGACTGAGATGGGCAAAATTGCCAATGAACTTAAGGCGGAAGTCACGTCTGAAACTCCGCTCCAACAAAAGTTAGCGAATCTTGGCAAAAGAATATCTATCATTGGATCGATCGTAGCGGCGGGTATCTTCATTTTGGAATTGTTCAATATGTATCGACAGGGAATACTTGTTCTGAATAATATTGGATCCGCACTTCCCGGAATAAAAGATGCCTTTATCACCTCCGTGGCGCTCATTGTAGCAGCAGTACCAGAAGGATTACCAACAATGGTGGCTATTACCCTAGCTTTTAACATGCAGAAAATGGCCAAGAATAACGCTTTAGTTCGTAAGCTTATAGCGTGCGAAACCATTGGCTCTGTGAATGTCGTATGTTCTGATAAAACGGGAACTTTGACTGAAAATAGGATGACCGTCGTTGATGTTTGGTGTGATGGGAAAAGCGTTCCCTTGGAAAAAATACAATGTCAGGAAATGCTACAGAATTTTTGTGTTAACTCTACAGCGGATATATCGAATGAGGATGATAAATTTGAATTCCTGGGAAATCCGACAGAGTGTTCGTTGCTTGTCTGCGCGGATAAGAATTCAATAAATTATCTGCATTATCGAAAACAGTTTGGAGAGCCGGTTGCTGAATTCAACTTTACTTCGGCTAGGAAAATGATGTCGACAGCGTATGAAACAGAAGGGGGTTACAAACTCTATACGAAGGGGTCACCTGAAAAAGTTTTAAGCATTTGTAATAGGATTCTGGAAAATGGTACGATTGTTCCGTTAACGCAGGAGCACAAAGAGGTCATTGAGGCAAGTATCAAGGATCTCCAGGACAATGCTAGAAGAGTACTAGCGTTTGCCTTCAATGATTTTAGTCAGGAGCCTCAATGGGAAGATATCTATAACGTGGAGAAAGATCTGATATTTACAGGCTTTGTAGGCATCGAAGATCCTCTGCGTTTGGACGTCAAAGTAGCTATTGATCATTGCCGTCAAGCAGGCATAACGGTCAAGATCCTAACAGGAGATAACATAAATACCGCCAGAGCCATCGCTAACCAACTAGGAATTGTAAAAAAGGACTCTTTGGTGCTTGAGGTCACGGATATTGAGAACATGACTGATCAAGAGTTAAAGAGCAAGCTTGATAAAATCGTGGTTATTGCCCGCTCAAATCCCACAGCCAAAATGAGAGTTGTAAAACTTTTAAAAGAGAATAATGACTCAGTGGTTGTGACAGGCGATGGCATTAATGACGCCCCAGCCTTAAAAGCCGCGGATGTTGGGGTTGCTATGGGGATTGCGGGCACGGAAGTATCCAAGGAAGCCGCAGATATTGTCTTACTAGATGACTCATTTTCCACAATTGTTAAAGCAATTAAGTGGGGACGAGGAATCTACGAGAATTTCCAGCGATTTATTCAGTTCCAACTTACGGTCAATGTTGTGGCGTTTGTCACCGTTATTTTGGCAGAGGTGATGGGATATAAAATGCCATTTACCACGTTACAGTTGTTATGGGTTAATATTATCATGGACGGGCCTCCTGCTTTAACACTAGGGTTAGAACCGCCGAGAGAGCATCTTCTTGAGAAACAGCCCATCCAGAGAAATGCTTCTATTGTGACCAAAGACATGTTCTATAAAATTATTTCCAACGGTTTGTTTATTGTAACTGGCTTAGTGTTGCTAATGAAAACACAACTCCTGGGGGGTACAGAAACACAACAATCGACCATCGTGTTTACGTCATTTGTCCTGTTCCAGTTGTGGAATGCCTTTAATAGTAGGGAATTTGGAGTAACGAGCATTTTTTCTAATATCTTTAAAAATAAAGCCATGGTTGGGGTTGTGTTCATAACCTTTATCATTCAAGTCTTAGTTACTCAGTTTGGAGGAAATGTCTTCAAAACTGTCCCTCTTGAATTGGATATCTGGCTGAGGATCATTGGGTTTACGTTTAGTGTAGTGATCTTTAGTGAATTGATCAAACTGGGGATGAGAGCTTTCAGAGGAACTGTGAAATAGTTTAATGCGTTGGTTGAAAGATCGAAATAATCTTAACCAACGCATTTTCTATCTAGGCATTACGCGGGAGGGGTTTGAGCGTATTATAGCCACGTTCTCCATAGGGTTGAAGTTTTTCTAACCATTTTTCCTTCAACTTTTTTAAGGCATCTTTAGCATCGAAATAGCCCTCTTCTGGTATTTCTAAAATTTCTAACACCTCAAAAACAAACACCTCTGCTCCAAATTCCTTCAATTCATTTTGGAGGAGTTTGTTTTGGTGCGTGCCCGTTTCTAACCCAAATCGTCTCCCATTGATGGTCTTCAAATTCATGGTACTTTCGATAAAAACTTTTTCATTTTTTGTGTTTCTGATTTGATAGACACCCGCCTCAGTTTTCGTTTCTTTATACTGCCGTTTCAGTTCTTCTTTACGATCCATTGTTATCTCCTCCTTGTTTCCGGAATCATTTCGTAGCCAATATTCGCTCCCATCAGGCGTACGATCAAGAAAGCCGTATTCGATTAAATACCTTCGGAGGGTCGCAAAATCAGGATAAGCTAGTTTTAAGATC
>JAJYAS010000229.1 GCA_021779415.1 Bacillota bacterium | reverse complement strand
AGAAAATGAGCCTCTTAAAAAACTATTACATCCTCACCAAGAGGGACTAAATGTCACGATCGGTGGAGAAAATATGATGAAGGAATTTAAGGATTGCAGTGTCATTTCTGCTACTTACAAAGTGAACGGTCTCACCATTGGTGCGGTGGGTGTACTTGGCCCAACGCGAATGGATTATGCTAAAGTCATTGCCATTGTTGATTTTATGACGCGAAGTTTGACGGAAGTCCTGACGAAACGCAGGCGGTGACTAAGCCGCAGATGGTGTGAATTGCTGGGCCAACGAGGTTGGCGACGAGATATTATGCGGGTGATTGAGCCTTTTAGGTTCATTCTTATATAAATTTGGTACTAAGTGATGAGAGGTGATCATGCATGGCGCGAATGAGAGAAGATACTCTCAGAGGCCGAGAGCTAAGTATGGACGACGATAATTTGGGAGATGCTGAAAAATCCATATCCGAAGAAGATAGTCTGGATAGCGCGGATATGAGTCCTCTGGAGAAAATCCTGACGCTAGAAGCGGAGCTTATCCAAGCCAAAGCAAAAACAGATGAGCATTACGATCATTTGCTGCGCTTGCAGGCGGATTTCGATAACTATCGAAAACGGACACAAAAAGAGAAAACTGAAATCATTAAATATGCGTCTGAACGTGTTATCGGAGATTTGCTTCCTGTTTTAGACAATTTTGAGCGAGCGGTGAGCGCTGCTCAGATCAATCCTGATTTCTCAGCTTTTTCACAAGGCGTAGAGATGATTTTACGTCAACTACAAACTGCGCTTAGCAAGGAGGGTCTCAAGGCAATTGAGGCCATTGGGCAGCAATTCGACCCGAATCTTCATGACGCTGTACTTCGGGTGGAGTCAGAGGAGCATCCTGAGAATACAGTTGTAGATGAACTGCAAAAGGGATATTACCTTAAAGAGAAAGTATTACGTCCTAGTATGGTTAAAGTTTCTAACTAGTTAAAGGAGGAAGAAAATAATGGGTAAAATTATTGGTATTGACTTAGGTACAACAAACTCTTGCGTGTCAGTTATGGAAGGTGGAGAAGCAGTTGTTATCCCAAACGCGGAGGGAAATCGCACAACTCCATCTGTTGTAGGTTTTTCGAAAACAGGCGAGCGATTAGTAGGACAGGTCGCTAAGCGGCAATCCGTTTCCAATCCGGATAAAACTGTAAGTTCGATTAAACGGCACATGGGCTCAGATTTTAAAGTAAAAATCGACGATAAGACATATAGCCCACAAGAAATTTCCGCAATGGTTCTCCAAAAGCTCAAAACGGATGCTGAAGCCTATATCGGCCAGCCTGTAACCCAAGCGGTTATTACGGTTCCTGCCTATTTTACGGATGCCCAGCGTCAAGCAACAAAAGATGCAGGAGCGATTGCCGGACTTGAAGTACTACGGATTATCAATGAGCCTACTGCTGCTGCTCTAGCCTATGGTTTAGACAAAAAAGAAGATTCGACCGTTTTAGTGTTTGACTTAGGGGGCGGAACATTTGATGTCTCAGTCCTTGAATTAAGCCAGGGAATGGTTGAAGTTAAAGCAACCAGTGGGAATAATCATTTAGGTGGAGACGACTTTGACCAACGTTTAATTGACTATATGGTGGCAGAATACAAGAAAAGTCATGGAGCAGATCTCTCTAAAGACCGAGTTGCTCTCCAACGTTTAAAAGAGGCTGCTGAAAAAGCCAAGATTGAGCTTTCTGGAGTTACAAACTCCAACATTAACCTGCCGTTTATTACGATGACGGAAGAAGGACCACAACATTTAGATATGAATATTTCTCGGGCCAAGTTTGAAGAAATTATCTCTGACCTGGTGGAATCTACCCTTGGGCCAACACGTCAAGCGATTGAAGATGCGAAACTCTCTTGGAGTCAAATTGATCAGATCATTCTTGTCGGGGGGTCCACTCGTATCCCATCCGTTCAAGAAGCGGTCAAAAAGTTGAGCGGAAAAGAGCCTCATAAAGGGGTTAACCCTGATGAAGTGGTTGCTATGGGTGCTGCGATTCAAGGAGGCGTACTCAGTGGTGAAGTAAAGGATATGATCTTGCTGGATGTTACCCCGCTTTCTTTAGGGATTGAAACCCTTGGCGGAGTATTCACACGGATTATTGATCGAAATGCCACGATCCCAACTACTAAATCACAGACGTTCTCAACGGCTGCAGATAACCAAACCTCTGTCGACATTCATGTTCTTCAAGGGGAACGTGAAATGGCGAGTTACAATAAGACGCTCGGGCGTTTCCAATTAACAGGAATTCCTCCTGCACCACGTGGCATTCCGCAGATCGAAGTTAAATTTGATATTGATGCCAATGGTATTGTTCACGTCTCGGCAAAAGATGTAGCCACTGGAAATGAACAAAAAGTAACCATTACTTCTTCCACAGGTCTTTCTAAAGAGGACATTGAAAAAATGAAGCAAGATGCTGAACTTCATGCTGAAGAAGATAAGAAAAACAGAGAACTTATCGATGCTAAGAACCAAGCAGATTCGCTAGCTTATCAAACTGAAAAAACGATCAAAGAGTTTGAAGGTAAGGGAGACGCTGCTGAAGTTGAAAGCGTTAATAAGGCAGTAGGAGATCTGAAAACTGCAGCCGCTGCGGACAGTGTCGAGGAGATCAATGCTAAAATTGAAGCTCTAAATAAAGTTCTTCACCCCTTCATTGAAAAAATGTATCAACAAAAGGCAGCCGAAGAGCAGAACGCTGGAGCACAACCTGGTGCTGGTGAAATCAAAAAAGATGATGATGTTGTAGATGCTGAGTTTACTGAAGTGAAGAAGGAATAGAATTATGCGAGGGCTGGAGTAAAATTGCTCCGCTCACCACGTCGCCGTCGCTATCACGCTTGATCACGAGGGGAGCGTTGGCAAACCTCAGGGTAATACCTGATGTGTGTCGCTCCTTGCCATCCTTGGCACCGCGACATCAGTCCATCCGTGGACAAGTCCTGTGCCACGCTGGCCCCTCGTAATCTAAGCGCGATAGACGCGACTCTGCCTAATGGATTCGCTCTGCAAGTTCACTCCAGCCTAGCTGTGGGGTCGACGGGCATAGAACGACGGGGGTTGGGTATGACGTAGAGTTTGACCGACTTTGATTGGGAACGGTGTTGAATTGCTTCTCTCTCAATGCCGTCGAAGCTTCGCTTAGTCCGGCGACAGTGAGGCTTTAATTGAAATTAGGCTTGATATGTTTTAAGATAAGTATCGAGGGTACAAAGGTTTTATGCCTTTGTGCCCGCCTTTGTTTGTAAAAAAATAAATTAAATTCCAGAAAAATGGATATTGCCTTGTGCTTGAGGGCGAGCGGTCATATAATACTATAGGTACTTTGATACTATTAGTGGATGGGTTAAGCAGGAGTGTGGAGGGAAATCATGAAACGCGACAACTATGAGGTGCTCGGAGTCGAGCGGAATGCCGGCGAACAGGAGATTAAAAAGGCGTACAGGAAGTTAGCCCGTCAATATCACCCGGACGTCAATCCGGGGGACAAGGGCGCTGAGGAGAAATTTAAGGAAGTTACTGAAGCGTATGATGTTTTAAGTGATCCGGAGAAGAGGGCGCGCTATGATCAATTTGGTCATGCCGATCCAAGCCAAGGGGGATTTGGTGACGCTGGAGGCTTCGGAGACATTTTCGATATGTTTTTTGGCGGCGGCGGTGGGCAACGTCGTGGTGGTCCGCAGCGGGGTTCAGATTTACGCTATGCAATGTCCTTGAGTTTTGAAGAAGCGGTGTTTGGTGTCGAAAAGGAAATTCAGATTCCTCGTGACGAAACCTGTACGGATTGCCAAGGCTCTGGTGCTGCTCCTGGAACTCATCCGACGACGTGTTCCCAGTGTCATGGTAGCGGGCAGGTCAAAGTGACTCAGCGCACACCCTTTGGTCAAATCCAAACGGCCAGAACTTGTCCAACCTGTCAGGGAGAAGGGCGTACTGTCAGTAGCCCGTGCTCATCGTGTCATGGACAAGGGAAAGTCCGTAAGGTCAAAACAATTAAAATTAGTATACCTCAAGGTTCAGAGGATGGCTTGAATTTAAGGCTCAGCGGAGATGGAGAAGCAGGAGCTAAAGGTGGGCCCCCGGGAGATCTTTATATCATTTTGCAGGTTAAACCGCACAAATTCTTTGAACGTGAGGGTAATGACGTTTATTGCGAAGTTCCGATTACCTTTATCCAAGCAGCCTTAGGGGCAGAAATCGATGTTCCAACCTTAGATGGCGTGGTTAAGATGAAAGTCCCCGAGGGGACACAGACCTCCACAGTCTTTAGACTCAAAGGCCATGGCATCCCTTATCGTAGAGGCAGTGGTCGCGGTGACCAGCATGTTCGAGCAGTTTTGACAACACCGACCAAACTGAATGAAAAACAGAAGAAGCTGTTGCGTGAATTTGGCGAAGTTACGTCTGAGCAACAACAAATGGGCAAAAAGTCCTTGTTTGAAAAGTTCAAAGAAAACCTACGCGATGCGATGGGATAAAAGGAGTATACACGATGGATTGGCGTGAAGTAGCGGTAACAGTTTCATCCGAAGGAGAAGAAGCTGTTGCCGATCTTTTTTATCAATTAGGTTGTCCGGGAGTCAGTGTAGAAGACCCGGAACTTCTGCTTAACTATATTGAATCTGGAATTTGGGATTATCATGCTTTTGGAGAAGTGTTACTCACTGGGACTTCGGTTGTAAAAGGTTACTTTCCGGAAGATGATGAGTTATTAGAGAAACTGGACAAGCTTAATTTAGGAATTCAAGAGTTATTGGCGCGCTTTCCCGATTGGGTTATGCAGACTCATGGGTTAACGTTAAAGGAAGTTGATTGGGAAACAGCCTGGAAGGCCTATTTTAAACCTATTCGGGTTGGCAAACATATTCTGGTTAAGCCGACTTGGGAACAGGCAGAAATTTTGCCTGGGGATATTGTCTTGGAACTTGACCCGGGGATGGCTTTTGGAACGGGGACCCATCCCACGACGACACTATGTCTGAAGACAATGGAGGGCATGATTAAGCCGGGGCAAACTGTGTTTGATTTGGGGACCGGTTCTGGTATTTTGGCCATTGCAGCTGCAAAGCTCGGGGCAAAGGTAGAGGCTGTCGATCTTGATTCTGTCGCAATCAAGGTGGCCCAAGAAAATGTCAATTTAAATGGTGTGAACGATCGTGTTCGAGTGGCACGTGGAGACTTAGGCACTGTACTAACGGGGCAAGCGGATGTTGTTATTGCCAATATTATTGCAGATGTCATATTAATGTTACTTCCAGATTTAAAACGCTTATTGCGTCCGGCTGGCGAATTTTTAGCGTCTGGCATCATTGATAATCGAGCCGATGAGCTTGAAGAAGGCCTTAAAGATGCCGGATTTGAGATTATTGAACGTGTCTTAGATTCCGGGTGGATTTTATTTCGAGCGAGGTGGGCCAGCAGTGAATCGGTTTAAAATCACAGAGCTTGGGAACGATGTCTTTTGGCTACGCGATTCAGAAAGGGAGCACCTTGTCCGGGTGCTTAGACTTTCGCCGGGAGACTTGGTCGTGGGGTTTGATAATTCTGGGAGGGAGTATACTGCTGTCATCCTTAAGATCGAAGACAAAAGTGTCACTTGTCGGATCCTGAGTACGGATCAGCCGGATGTAGAGGCCCACACTGCTGTGTATTTGGTGGCGGGACTTTCCAAAGGGGAAAAGATGGAATGGGTGATTCAGAAAGGGACTGAGCTGGGTATGCTGGGTCTTATTCCTTTGCGAGCCAAACGGTCGATTGTACATATTGAGGGAAGTAAAGCACAGGATAGGGTCGCTCGCTGGCAAAAAATTGCCTCAGAGGCTTCGAAGCAGTCGCATAGGGTTCAGGAACCCACTATTTTTGAGGTTTGTGATTGGAAGGATTTAGAGGGTAAGTTGCCGGAGGGAACTCAGTGGATTATTCCTTATGAAGAAGAAAAGACTCAACGCTTGGTTTCCGTGCTTAAGACGATGGATCCTCAGCGCCCTATTGCTCTGCTGATTGGTCCTGAGGGAGGGTTCGAGCAAGCCGAAGTTGCTTGGGCGCATGAGCAACTTGGAGCTCAAAGTGTTACGCTGGGCCCTAGAATTCTTCGGGCGGAAACGGCAGCGTTGGCAGCGTTGACTATGG
>JAJYAS010000228.1 GCA_021779415.1 Bacillota bacterium | reverse complement strand
AAAACAATGTGGTCTAAATCTTCATGTTCAAAACCACAAGCACGACATTTTTCTAGCATTAGCTTCCCCCCATACCTTTGTGTCTTTCTGTACATATAACTTACACTAATAGTATGCTCGCTTGGGCCGGAAAATAAACACCATCTATTTTAGAATTGCTTGCTTAAAATCTGAGTTAAATGGCCCAGAGTGTAGCATTCATACATTTGGCAAGAGGGAAGAAATGCTTTAACAAAGGGAGTCTCCTGCCAACGGCGCTCAGGAAGTGTGTTCAACCAAAGCACTTGGCGGACATGTCGATGGATTTCACCCAATAAGGCTGCAGCCTTTTCTCCTTCGAGAGTCTGAGCATCACTGACGATCAGCAAAAGAGTTTGCTTGGAAAGGGTATTAGGAAACTTCTTTTGCATGCCCTCCAAGGCATTCGCTAAATTAGTCCCTCCCCCCCATTCTTTTCCCGTCACCAGGAGGGCTTCTTTAACCATTGCTTCGAAGGTTTGTCCTTTCTTAAACTTCCCGTTTAACGGAATAAGAGTTTCCCCAAAAGCAAAGGTTTTAATCCCGCTGACGACGGCAGAAAGTCCATAGACAAATTGCCAGATAAACTCCGTGTATTTGAGCATAGACCCTGAAATATCGCAAAGCAAAATAACTTTAGGACGTCCTTTACGACGACTACGATAGCTTCGCTCCACGAGCACCCCACCATAGCGTAAATTTCTTCGTAATGTCGAGCGCATATCCAGACCACCTCGCCTGCGATCCGCTCGATAACGACGCGTCACTTGACTTGCAAGTCGTTGACTTAGCCGGCGAATCAAGCGTATAACTTCTGGCCATTCTTCAGGGGAAATCTTCTTTAAATCTTGACTCAAGACCTCAACTTCCCTCTCGCGAAGGGCGCGTTCCACTTCAGAAAAAACCCCATCCGTGGACCCAGGAGATAGAATCGGATCATCTTCATTTAACTTCTTACGCCAATACTCTAAGGACCCACGGAGCACCCGTTCAACCATGGGTTGATAAGAATGATCCACCGGAACTCCGCTTCTCGTCCCATTGGATGACTTTTCCAAGAAATCACGTAACCGTTGTTTGTCTTCCTCCGGGAGACTGGCATAAACCGCTCGCTGTTCTTCCGTAATATCCAACTCGTTTTCCTGAAAGCGCAGATCCTGACGTGTACGTTCCATCTGTTCATTCCATTGGGTTGCTTTCTGGGTTGCTTCCTCCTGCCACGCCTCTTTTTGTTCTAAGGTCGCAAAGTATGCTCGAAAAGCTTCTTTGAACGCAGATACATGTTGAATGTCTTTAACTAATGTTGCCTGTAGCACACCCTCAACCCTATCTCTGTCCACCAAACCAATCAAAGAAATTCCTTCCGTCGCATCGGAAATTTCAGAAGGGCTGACTTTAAGGCCGACCGTCCTCAACAATTGGACAAATTCTACGATGTGTCGATCTAATTCACTGACTCTCGTTTCATTGTTGTTTTCCATGGACATGCCTTTCTCCCTGTCCCACTTTGCTGGACTCAAAAAGCAAACGTTCTGCCCCCATCTCCCGATAGAAAAGTTCTACATCGTCCTGACTCTTTAACAGCAAAGTCAATGTCGCCTCGACCCAAGCCGGATCTAAGCCAGTCTTCCCCATCACGAGTAACGCCTTGGCCCAGTCCATCGTCTCAGATACGGAAGGAATCTTGTTCAAAGCGAGGCGTTCCCGAAGCACATTAACCGCCCGTGCCACTTCTAACGCTAATCGTTCCGGCAAATCCGGAATTTTAGCTCGAAGAATGCGGACTTCTTTATTGACAGAAGGTGGCTCCACATGAAGGAAAACACACCGTCTCTTTAACCCATCAGAAAGCTCCCGTTCACCATTGGACGTTAAGACAACAATCGGGCGCTCTTTAGCCTTAATCGCACCCATTTCAGGAATAGTCACTTGAAACTCCCCTAAAAATTCAAAAAGAAAGGCCTCAAATTCTGCATCCGTTTTATCGATTTCGTCAATTAACAACACAGTCCGTTCTGCACTCATTAGAGCTTGTAGCAAAGGACGGGGTAGCAAATAATCTGTAGAAAAAAGGTCTTCCTCTTGCAGATGCTCCCGTCCCATTTGAATCTTCAAAAGTTGACGTTGATAGTTCCATTCGTAGAGTGCTTTCGTCTCATCTAGCCCTTCATAACACTGCAAGCGGATCAGAGGCGCGCCAAAACTTTGACTTAAGACTTTGGCAATTTCCGTCTTGCCCACCCCTGCTGGTCCAGAGACCAAAAGTGGTTTACCTAGCTCTGTCGCTAAATAGGCAGTGAGCGCGATCCGATCATCTCGCTCCGTAATATAGCCACTCGCTTCTAAATCATGTTCAAATTGATCTAGCGTCATCCGGTTAGACATCTAACTCCCCCTCCATTTACCTCTCAGAAAGCAACTTTCCTAGAAATACGTGCAACTAAAAGAACGTCACACGAGGTGTCTTGTATCTTATTCACCTACCGGCCTCTGACCGCTGACCTCTGTGTTCGCATACTTCTTGGTATACAGCTTCATACCCTTTCACCGCGCGTTCAACCGGGAATGTTTCTCTTGCCCATCTCACAGCTTGTTCAGAAAAATCCTTGTACCGCAGGTCATTAGTCAATAATTTCAGCACTGCTTCGCTCATCTCTTTGACATCCCCGACATCCGCCAAATACCCCGTCTTACCATGTTGAACCACTTCAGGCAGTCCTCCAACCCGGCTGGCAACCACCGGAACCCCACAAGCCATCGCCTCAAGAGCTACTAGGCCAAAGCTTTCCTGTTCCGAAGGGAGAATAAAGACATCGACCATCTGTAAAATCTCTTGAACGCTCTCCTGTTTTCCCAGAAACTGGACTTTTCCCTCCAGTCCAAGTCGTAACACCTCCCGTTCAACCCGATTCATCTCCGGTCCGTCTCCGACGAGTAAAAGCCGGGAGGACACGACTTTCTCTACCCGAGCAAAAATATTGACAACATCCACAACCCTTTTTACTTCCCGGAAATTAGAAATATGAGCCAATAGTTTTTCTCCCTGAGGCGCATAATATTTCCTGCATCGTCGCAACAAGCCTTGCGTTGGAAAGTATACTTTAGGATCAATGAAATTAGGGATCACTTCAATCCCTTGGTCCACTGTCCCAAAGGTCTTTTCCGTTTCTCTTGCCAAAGCATGGGAAACAGCCGTAATGCGATCACTAACCCGCAGTGCCAGGCGAGTTAGCTGAAAAAACTCTTCATGCGCACCCACCAAAGTGACATCCGTCCCATGCAGCGTCGTCACCAATGGAAGCGTCCTAGTCATCATTTGTTTGGCCAAATACGCACTAATACTGTGGGGAATTGCATAATGGGCATGTATGACATCCAACCCAACATAATTCGCTACTTCGACGATTTTATTGGCAAGTAACAACGTATAGGGCGCTGTTTTAAACAATGGATAACTCACATCCGTTACTTCATGAAAAAATAGTTGCTCATGAAATCGATGTAAGCGAAAGGGCCGAGACGAGGAAATAAAATGCACTTCATGCCCTCTCTCACCCAATGCATACCCAAGCTCAGTCGCGACTACCCCGCTCCCACCATAGCTGGGGTAGCAAACCATTCCGATTTTCATCTATTCGCACCCTCTTTAAACTAGCATATTCCAAAAATCGTGGATGCCCAACTAGCCACCAGCACCAATTTCTTTAGCGTCCGAATGGGCCCCAATTCTACATATATTTCACCATCTTCTAAGAGTGCCAACCAAAGGCTAACGTTCAGAGAGAAAGCTCCTCAAATCCTATCGGCATTGCATCTTGAATTGCCTCCCCAATAATTTTCTGAATATCATTGACAATGCGTGAAACTTCAAATTCTGCCTCCAGATATTCCCGTGCCGTTGGGTTTATGCTTACTAAGCTATATAATCGTTCAAGCTCTTGCTGCTTTTCCTCGCTAATCTCATGTTCCAACATTTGTGCCTCGCGAATCTCCCATTGTTTCAGTTGGAACTCACGAACCATCTTGTGATTATTAGTATCACTCATTACTTTTTCTTTGGACTTATTAAACTGTTTGAATTCGTCTGATTCCTTCAATGTACGGGCCAATTCATGAGCCAAGTCATTAGCAACCATATCCTTTAATCTCTCCTCTGTCCCTAACCTATCTCTAATTATTGTTTCATTATATAAAATTTTACGTCGTCAGACAAATCACCATTTCTCATCCCTATACCACTCACTACTTAAATGGGTTGTAAGGGATTAACCATCCTTTCCAACAGATCAAAGGCCTGCAGCCGACTAAAACACAGCAAATCATTCCATTGCTCTCGACTAACAGTCCAAGGGCAATGGACAGCGAGTCGACTGGCAAATCCCAAGGGACTTCCGCCATACATTTTTTCCAACCGACGTTGGGCAAGGCTTATCGGCCCTGGGGCATGGGCATTACACGCGATTGGTTCCAAGCAAAGTACCGGCTTACACTCGTACGTCACCAGCAAACTAAATTTCGCAAGCTGTTTTATGGCAACTTTTTCTCGCTGAATGACCCCTTCTAATAGTACAGGATCCGGCTTCATAATCCCGCCTAGTTTCCGCCAATGGTTCTTGTCAGAAGAACTAACACTTGTAATACAAACTCCGACAGCCCCCATTTGACGGGCAAAACGGATCACAAAACGAGCAAAATCACATTCCAGATTCCCCTTTAACGCTAAGCCGTCCAAAAGAACAAGCCGCTCTGCGCTGCATAACGTGAGTTCTCCAATTCCCTCTTCACCCAATTGAAGCACCTGATACCCTGGAAGCATACGGATCTGTGGATTTAATCTAGCTCCTTTTTCCGTTAAAAAGGCCCCTAAGGCTAAAGCCCAATCCTCAAGGCCATCTTCATTCCATTCTGCACGAGGAGAAAGTTCGATTTCAACCCAAGGCATAGGCATATCTCCTTTACAAACCGACTCACACTTTTTAATTAGTGTTTCACCGGAGTGTAAAGTCTATCCCAAGTCTTAACGCCCTAATCCAATGGATAGCTTACTTTGTCTAGACTTGCAAATCCAACGACCGAACGGGCCCCGATCTGACGTAACAACTGACTCGCTTCATCAATATCCCGACCAACAACCGCTGCACAATGGGCATCCGACCCGAGTGTGAAATTAATCCCCCGTCGTTGAATTTCCTCCATCAATCGTTGCTCCGGATAAAATTCCCCAACAGGCTTATACCTGCCATTTGTGTTCACTTCCAAAACTAAGCCGTGCTCTGCAACACCAGTTAAAGCCTCATCAGCGAGGGCTAAGATATCCGAACTTGGCCGAACCCCAAAAACTTTGATAAGATCAAAATGTCCGATGGTCGTAAATAAACCACTTCTAGCTGCCCGCGTCACCACGTCAAAATACCCGCGGTACAACTCATCTGCTTCTTTCTTCCGGTGCATATGCTCCTCTTCTGGAATATCAAAAATCCAACCGTTAATCTCATGAATTGAGCCAATGACAAAATCGAACGGGAACTGTTCAAGTAAGTGTTTGATTCTTCCTTCTTCATTCGGCCGATATTCCGCCTCTAATCCGATTCGTACGGCTAGATGAGGATAGTCTTCTGCCACTTCCCGGATCAAAGGGAAGTTCATTTGATCCCAATAATAGTCATGATCAGCAAACCCAATTTCTTTTAATCCCCGCTTGGATGCTTGATCTAAAAAAGCTCGGATGTTTTCCTTGTTTGCTTCCCGATCATTGTGCCCGAGAAGATGAACATGCAAATCTAACATTTCTGATTAATTCCTCCCTACTGAAACAAGGGGACAGGTCTGTCACACTCCCCCACTGAAGTCTCTAGCTTTTGCCAATCGGCAGATCAAATCAAAGAGTTTGCACACCCGTTTCGACGAGCAGATAAGGATGTGTATCAAGGTCAGACAATGCTACTTTTGTGGTTGGTGCAGCTAAATCAGCAAAGAAATTGCCCGTTAGTTTTACATCCGTTCGCCCGGCGATTTGGCCCTTTACTATACGCAAACTTTGGGGCGCACTGAGAGAGTACGACCCAGAGACCGCATCTTGTGTATGTAATCCCAGTACAGATAAAATGAGCACCCCATCCTCCACACCCTGTAAAGCATTAACCCAGGGTACC
>JAJYAS010000227.1 GCA_021779415.1 Bacillota bacterium | reverse complement strand
TCGTATTGGTGGGGAACTTTCTCCATCTCACATTCCCGAATAATCCAATCATACAAGGGTCGATGATCCTCAAATTCTAACGTACAGATCGAGTGAGTGACCCCTTCGATGGCATCTTCTAACGGATGGGCAAAATCATACATGGGGTAGATACACCACTTGTCCCCAGTATTATGGTGGGTCGCATGAGCAATCCTGTAAAGGACAGGATCCCGCATATTGATGTTAGGTGAAGCCATATCAATTTTAGCTCGTAAGACCTTTTCCCCATCTTTGAATTCCCCTTGACGCATGCGCTCAAACAACTCCAGGTTTTCTTCAATTGTTCGGTCGCGAGAGGGGCTCCCTTGCCCAGCTTCTGTTAACGTACCACGCATCTGTCGTATTTCTTCTGCGGTGGAATCACAAGCATAAGCCTTGCCCTTTTTAATTAACAAAACTGCTCGATTATACATTTCCTCAAAGTAATCTGAGGCAAAAAACAGCTCGTCCCATTCGTACCCTAACCACGACACATCTTCCTTGATCGATTCCACGTATTCCGTGTCTTCCTTCGCCGGATTCGTGTCATCAAAACGCAGATGGGTCTTACCTTTAAATTCATCCGCTAACTCAAAATTCAGAATGATAGATTTAGCATGTCCTATATGTAAATAGCCGTTGGGCTCCGGTGGAAACCGTGTGATAATATGATCCACCTTACCTGATTTTAGATCCTCGTTAACAATGTTCTTAAGAAAATTCGAGGAGGATTTGTTTTCCATCTATTATCAACCTTTCTCACTATGCTGATGCTACTTATGCCAATTTTACCCTTGTTCTAAATAATACTGCATTCATGACAAGAGTTCAACATTACCTTTTTAACGCTTTTTTATTGTCTCGAATACAGAAGGGTCCCGAAGAATTGCGTCTCAGGGACCCTTCTGTCAAATTTTCAAGTTATTGCGACTTGATTTCCATCAACGTCACTGAAAGGTCTACTGTCTTATTATTGCGGTAGACTGTGATTGTAACCTTGTCGCCCGGATTATATTTGAACAACTCATGGGTTAACTCAAGAGAGCTCTTAATTTCCTTACCGTTAATCTTCGTTATGACATCTCCAGCCACGATCCCGGCTCGTTCAGCAGGGCCGCCCTGCGTTACTTTGGATACATACGCCCCAGCCGGCCATCCTCGTTGACTGGCATATTCCGCTGTGTAACGAGGATCTATTTGGACATTAAGCCCCGGATGACTGGCATACCCTTTTTCAATCAATTGCTTAATTGTCGGTAAGGCATCTGAAATAGGGATGGCAAAGCCCATGCCTTCAAATCCCGGTTCCTGATTCTTTGCAGAATTAATTCCAATCACTTGACCCTGGTAATTCACCAGGGGCCCACCGCTATTTCCGGGGTTAATGGCGGCATCCGTTTGGATAAGATTAAAACTTGCTTCCCCCGGAATATCTAGGATTCGATTCGTTGCTGAAACAACACCTGCTGTCACAGAGCGTGCAAATTCTTGTCCACCCGGATTGCCAATGGCCACGACGGGTTCACCCACTTGCAGTTTTAAAGAATCTCCCTGTTGTGTAGCCGTTAAATTCTTGGCATCTGCAATCTGAACCACTGCCAAATCCGTACGATCATCGGCACCCACCAGTTTGGCATTAACATTACGTCCATCTGCCAGACTCACCACGATCTTTTCCGCTCCAGTAACCACGTGATTATTTGTGACAATGTAGCCATGTTGCGCATCAACAATAAAGCCTGAGCCACTGCCTACTTCAGTTGATCCTCCCCCACCGAATAATGATCCACGGGATTGAAAATTTGCAATGCCAACCACCGCCGGGCCAACGGTCTTGGCGATCTGGACAACCGGGAAATTAGTTGTCCCCTCTGTTTTAATAGTAGGGGTTGTCGCCCCACTATTTAAAACCACTTGATTTGCAGGGACTGGTTGCTTATTTGCATAAATAGAAGGAATCAACGCCACGGCCATGACCCCGCCAAGCAAGGCGCTAATTATAGCAACTACAACGGTTGAAAAAAAATGGGGTCTATGTCCTGAATAATTATTTTTATCGTTATAATAGCTCATGTCGTCTTACCTCCTCTTCCTATTATTCCCTTAGTCTAATCAATTCATGCGGCGTGTAGCGAGGAGCAACCTGAACCTGAACGTCCGGACACTTTCTGGCGGTATTCAACTCTCTCAGAATGCGTGTAACCGTCGATAATGCGATTTGCGGAGTATTGTTTTCTTCACTCAGATGCGCCAAAACAACCCGTTGCGTGTTTTCTTCGATCCACTCCGAAAGCCCTTCCGCTAACTGCCTATTTTCCAGATGCCCAAACTGTCCACTGATCCTTTTTTTAAGATACCATGGATAAGAACCGTTCCATAACTGTTCCTCATCATAGTTGGCCTCAACAACAAGGGCTTCACACCCTTTCAAGTGCCGATGCATTTCTTCAGTAATCACGCCACTGTCTGTAGCAATCCCAATCGCTAAGTGCCTCTTATCCTGTTGTTTGGGGCGCGAAACTTTCAAGCCGTAACTTTCCCTACTATCGTGAGACGTGGGGTAAAGTTTGACCTCTAACCCAGCACAAGAGAATGAATCTTGCACTTCAATGCACTGGCTCTCCGCAAGCTTACCCAAGCAAGGACTCATAGCTTCCCATAACCCTGCCGTGGCATAGATTGGTATTTTTAATTTTCGAGCTAAGATTCCCACTCCGCGAATATGGTCTACGTGTTCATGCGTAACTACGATTCCTTCAAGTTCTGAGTCCAGTATGTTTACCTGTGAGAGGTTATGCAATAAGCTCTTGCCGCTAATTCCGCAGTCTACCAGAAAATGTCGGTTGTTCTCCCCGACAAGAATTGAGTTCCCGGAACTTCCGCTCGCCAGTGTTGTAAAATGCAATGTTATGTCCCTCCGTCCCGGTGAATTACTCCTCCTTGGCTTGTACCGTAATCCTCATCTTCACGGAGTTATAGGATTAGCTACTCCGTTCTTTAAAGCAGGGTTCGGGTTGGACAAACCGTTCGTTGCCGGATTACTCTTGAGTTGACTTTCAGCCTGACTTATTAACGACGTCATTCGATCTTTATCCGCGCTGTTTTGGGCTAAGGTTTGGGCCTTCTGCCACTGAGTAAGGGCCCCTGCCCAATCTTTCTTGGCTTGAGAAAGAAAAATCCCGTAATTACCCAAGGCATTGTAGGAATCCGGTTTAAGGACTAACGCTTCTTTGTAAGTTTTCTCTGCTAAATCGTTATCCCCACTATAAAAAGCCGCTGTCGCCATATCCACCATGATATTGGGATCTTTATTTGTTTTCAATACGATCTGATAAGCCTCAACCGCGTGTTTGAAGTTTCCTTGTACCTCAGTGGGTGCGACCTCTTGCGCTGCAACGCCCGCGTCATAATATTCATTGCCTAATGAAGTTTGCAGCTGTACATTCCCAGGGTCAGTCTTAGCTTGTTGAGTCATAGCTTCAAGGCGTACTTTCTGTGCTTGATAATTTGCTGTAGCACTGGATGTTTGCGTTGAACCGCCCGAATCGGCAGATGGTGATGGTACGCCCCCGCCCACAAAATATCCGACCACTGCCGAGCCAATCATAGCAACGCTAATAAAAACAGCAAGTATTGTGGCAAAAATACGTTGTTGCTTTTTCTTCATACCGCTCGCTCCCTTGACCATATAATTCCAAATATCATTGTAACATGCCCTTCCCAGACCATCCAAGCATTATTTACTAATTCTACAAAATATTTTGTTACTCATTTTCATTCTCACCCGTGACTTCTAAGTAAAGGTCTATGCAAACTCCCATTTCCGAATCTGACAATGCATATCATAATACGAGGTACTTTCTCCAATATCAGAAAGCTTTCCAATAATTAACTGATTGACACCAAGGCCGTCTGCCGTCTTACCCTCTGGGAGAACAACCGTTTCAAATTGGATATCCTCAGAAACCACCACCAAAGCCACGAGTTGCCCATACCTTGTCTCCACAATCGCCTGATCTCCAGAGGTCAGATCATACTTCTCGGCCAAGTCCGGGTGAATAAGGACTTTGAAGCCCTCCTCTTCATGGAATTGGGAATGTATCGCCTTAGCCGGATGCGGAGTGAGCAGGTGCCAGGGAAATTTTTCTCTATCCTCTTGAGTTTCTGCTGCCGACACATACGTTGCGACCGCTTCTCCCATCTCTTTCTTCGCCTTTTCCGAAAACAATTCGATCTTTCCACTGGGTGTTTTAAAGTCCTTCTCCGCCCAAGCTACTTTAGGAATATAAGGTGCGTAGAGCGGTCCCTGAGCAAGCTGATCAAGCGTGATTCCGTAGGTTTGTTCCAAGGGTTCAATCACAAATCGAATCCATTCCCTCGGCGTATACGGAAAATCCCGTTCTAAACCTAACCTCTGCGCCAACTCCGTGAACAAAATCGGCTCGGGTTTAGTTTCCCCTTGAGGGTCAAGGACTTTCTGGGAATAGTGGATCAGTGGGCTCCAGGACGTCGTAATGAGTTCTTCCTCTTCGAAAACGGTAGCAATCGGCAAGACCAAATCCGCTTGACGCGCGGTTTCCGTCATTACAGTATCTAAGACCACTTTAAAAGGGATCTGCCTCCAGACCTCTCGCCAAAGTGATGAGTTCGGTTGTTGAACCAGGGGATTAGAGCGTGTAACAAAAGCCAATTGCACCTTTGGATCCGCCTTTAGCAACTCTTCCGCCAACACCGGATGGGGATAGGTCCGTGCCTGATATCGTTCAGGAGAAAGTAACACAGAGTTTAACTTCCCTCTGTGATATTGGTGAGCGTACTGAACCCCCGCACCCGTACAGCCAATATTTCCACTTATGGCAGCGAGAGCATCAATTGCCCGGACCGTATTCCCTCCGTTGACATAGCGTTGGAGTCCATATCCTAGAATGAACGATACCGGCCTACTTTGGCAGATTCTCTGGGCCAGCTCCGTCAGTTGGGATACTCCTACCCCTGTGATTTCTTCCACCCTCTCCAGTGAAAACTTCTTGACCCTGTCTGCAAACGCTTCAAAACCATAAACATACTTTTGAATAAATTGTGTGTCTTGCCAGCCCTGCTGCAAGATAATATTCCCCAGACCTAATGCCAAAGTCGCATCCGTACCCGGACGAATTCGGATGAAATCATCGGCAAAGTCCGCACTTTTCACATGGTTCGGATTGATGACAATCAGGCGTGCTCCCCGCTTCTTTGCTCTGAGAAGATGGGGCATCAAGTGAATATTGGTAACGGCAGGATCCCGTCCCCAGAGTACCAAGGTCTGAGCTTCTTCTAAGTCTTCCCGTGAATTTGTAAAGACCCCACCGAAATCGAGTTCCTGGGCCCTATACCCTGCTCCCCAACACATACTCCCTCTAGGTTCGGTAACGCCCCCTAGGGCTTGAAAGAAGCGTTGATCTAATTCCCGTAGAGCTCCATTGTGCCCATAATCATAATGATGGAGAATTCCCCAAGATCCTACGGTTTCCAACGTTTGTTTGATCTTCTCGGTCAAAAGCGCGTAAGCCTCATCCCATGTTAATCGCTTCCACCCAGCTCCCTGCCTCAACAGCGGAAACAACAAACGGTCGGGCGAATATACACGCTCTGCTAAGGCCTGTCCTTTGGAACAGATAAACCCTTGTGTAATTGGATTCACAGGATCACCTTGTAATCGCAATCCCTTTTCCGTCTCTTCTACCAAGAAAGCACACCCATCCGGACAGTTCAAAGGACAGGCCGAACGTACTACAGCCATATAGTTCCCTCCCAAGCACGGCTCCCTATTCATGACGTGCGAATTTTAACAGCGGACTTCTGGAACTGGAGATGTAACTGCAACGGATAAGAGATTCTTAGTTTGTAGACTTTCTTTGATTTTGACATACAGGGCAACCTCTAGGCGTTTCTTCTGAAGCTCACACCCCAGGGTATACACCTCTGTCAGTTTTTGAGTAAAGGCCACATTAGCTGCATGACACCCGCCACTACAAGCAAAGCGGGCCCAGCATTCCCGACAAGACGACTTCGCAAAAACATGTGCGGAACGAAAATCCTGAACAAGCTCGGGCCGGAGGGCATAAGGGGGTTCGTCATAGAGTGAACCCAATTTATAGGCCTCCTGTCCCACAAATTGATGGCAG
>JAJYAS010000226.1 GCA_021779415.1 Bacillota bacterium | reverse complement strand
AATTTCTCCATCCATCACGGCCGATACATTTCCAGTTTCCACATTAGTGCGGTGGTCTTTGACCATGCTGTAGGGATGAAAAACATAAGACCGAATTTGGCTTCCCCAGGCAATTTCTTGTTGCTCACCGCGAATTTCAGAAATCTCAGCCTCTTGTTCTCTGCGTTTAAGTTCCAGTAACTTCGCCTGTAAAACCCGCATAGCCGCGGCTTTATTTTGGGTTTGTGAACGCTCACTCTGACACTGAACTACTGTTCCAGACGGTAAATGTGTAATCCGTATGGCAGAATCGGTCTTATTGACGTGTTGTCCACCTGCTCCGCCGGATCGATATGTATCAATCCTTAAGTCTTCAACATCAATGGTTATTTCGTTATCCTCGGTTACTTCTGGTATTACATCAACGGAAGCAAATGAGGTGTGACGGCGTCCTGACGCATCAAAGGGCGAAATTCGCACTAAACGGTGCACGCCCTTTTCAGACTTTGCATATCCGTAAGCATTTTCTCCGTTGAAGGACAGTGTAGCACTCTTTATACCCGCTTCCTCACCCGGCAAAAAGTCCAAGGTCTCCACTTTATAGCCGTGACGTTCTCCCCAACGAATATAGAGACGATAGAGCATTTGCACCCAATCTTGAGCCTCCGTGCCCCCTGCTCCAGCATGAAGGGTTAAAATAGCATTGTTTCGATCATAGGGACCTGCCAGCAGTAATTCCAATTCCAAATCCTCAAACCGCTGTCTCAGCTTCCTTACCCCTTGCTCAATCTCTGGTTCAAGGTTCACATCATCTTCCTCAGTCGCCAAAAGCCAAAGAGTAGCGGTCTCTTCAAGTTCCTCTTCTAACACCTGAAAAATTTTGACCTTACTTTGATGAAAGGCTAATTCTTGCATAATTTTTTGAGCATTAACTGGGTCATCCCACAAATTAGGACGATGAAACTCTCCCTCTAAAAGACTAATTTTCTCAATACGCTGAGCAACGTCAAAGGGAATCCCTCAAATCTGCCAAGCTCAATGATAACGTTTCCAGTTCCTTTTTCCAATCAGAAAGCACTCTATTCACCCTTCCAAAACCTATTACGTTGTGAAACTCTATTCCCAAACTATTGCCCACAATCCGACGTTCATAAAGCTCAAGTAAACGTTCCTTACATAAGCGGAGCGGAACACATGGAGCGTGTTCCGCCAAACCTTGACTACTTTTTAGTTGCTCCACAACACTTTTTATATTTTTTCCCGCTTCCACACTCACAGAGATCATTGCGGCCAACCTGGTCTCCTGTGTGTACAGGTTGACTGGGTTCTCCTTCATAGCGGTTCTCAGTTACGTTTCGCGGCTGCTCAGCGACTTCTTCTCGGACTTGGGGAGTCACACGCATAACATAGCGAATAATGTCTTCCTGGATAGAGTCAATCATCGCTTGGAACATTTCAAAGCCTTCGCGTCGGTATTCTACGAGCGGATTTTTTTGTCCGTAAGCCCTTAGCCCAATGCCCTCACGTAACATATCCATAGCATCAAGGTGATCCATCCATTTGCTGTCCACAACTTGCAACATGACTGCACGTTCAATTTCTCGCATCAGGTCGGCACCAAACAACTCTTCTCGATTCTTATAAAGCGCTTCAGCCTGCTCCATCAGCATTTCTTCAATTTCTTCCACAGACAGATCTACGAACTGATCAGCCGTTAAATGAATCCCCGGCAGGAAAAAGTTCTCGATATAATCAGCTAAACTCGCTAAATCCCACTCTTCTGGAAATTGACTTTCCCCACTAAACATACTAATACTATCAGTGACTGCTTTTTTAAGCATCTCTAATATATTATCGTGGAGATTTTCCCCCATGAGCACGGCACGACGCTGAGCATAGATAACTTCACGTTGTTGATTCATGACATCATCATAGTCTAGGACGTGTTTACGAATGTCAAAATTCCGATTCTCAACACGTCGCTGAGCAGTTTCTATTGAACGGGAAATCATCTTCGAAGTAATTGGTATGGAGTCATCCATTCCTAACTTATCCATGATACCCATAATATTCTCCGCACCAAATAAGCGCATTAAGTCATCTTCTAGTGAAATAAAGAATTGAGTTGAACCAGGGTCCCCTTGACGTCCAGCACGTCCACGCAATTGGTTATCGATACGTCGAGACTCGTGCCGTTCTGTCCCGATAATATGCAAACCACCGAGATCAGGCACACCGTCACCCAAAATAATATCGGTTCCCCGACCAGCCATGTTCGTTGCAATTGTAACCATTCCAGGCTGGCCTGCCTGGGCAACGATCTGAGCTTCCTTTTCATGGAATTTAGCATTGAGGACCTGGTGTGGAACACCACGACGACCCAATAGGCTGCTCAAATGCTCGGACTTCTCGACTGAAACTGTCCCAACAAGGATCGGCTGCCCTTTGGCATGGCCTTCAATCACGCTATCTACAACCGCCAAAAATTTACCTTCCTCTGTACGATAGATAACATCGGGCTGGTCGGTCCGTAACATAGGTCTATTTGTTGGAATTTCCACAACATCCAACTTATAAATCTTTCGAAACTCTGGTTCTTCTGTCATAGCCGTTCCAGTCATACCTGAGAGTTTTTTATACATACGGAAGTAGTTCTGGAAGGTAATCGTCGCCAAAGTTTGAGATTCCTTTTCAATCTTAACGCCTTCTTTAGCTTCAATTGCTTGGTGCAATCCTTCACTATAACGACGTCCAAACATGAGGCGTCCCGTAAATTCGTCAACAATAATGACTTCTCCGTCTTTAACAACGTAATCGCGATCACGTTTGAAAAGTGTATGCGCTTTTAACGCTTGATTAACATGATGAGCTAATTCAGTATGAATATCCTCATAAAGGTTATCTACGCCGAGCATACTCTCCACCCGACTGACACCCTTCTCAGTAAGTGTCACAACACGCTCTTTCTCAATAACTTTGTAATCGTCTTCAGTTTTTAAGCGCGGAATAATCATTGCAACCCTTAAATACAGTTCCGTAGGCTTGTCCGCTTCACCAGAAATAATTAGCGGAGTTCGTGCTTCGTCAACTAGGATCGAATCCACCTCGTCCACGATCGCATAGTTCACTTCACGTTGAACTAACGCCTCAGGCCTTGTTACCATATTATCACGCAAGTAATCAAAGCCGAATTCATTATTCGTGCCATAGGTAATGTCCGAAGCATAACTGTTCCTGCGTTGTTCATAATTTAAGCCATGAACTATAAGTCCAACTGAAAGACCGAGGAACTGGTGAATTTGACCCATCCATTCACTATCCCGACGGGCCAAATAATCATTAACCGTTACAACATGAACTCCTTTACCTGTCAGGGCATTCAAATAGGAAGGCAAAGTCGCTACAAGAGTTTTTCCTTCCCCTGTACGCATCTCAGCTATCCGTCCATCATGAAGTACCATTCCACCGATCAGCTGCACATCATAATGTCGCTGATTTATCACCCTTCGGCTAGCCTCACGAACCACCGCAAAAGCCTCAGGCAAAAGACTGTCTAAACTGTCTCCCTGTTCCAAACGTCCTCGGAATTCAACGGTCTTGCCACGCAATTCATCATCGCTCAGGGCCTGAATTGTCGGTTCAAAGTTATTAATTACTTCAACGCGCTTTTGGTATTTTCGAATTTCACGCGCATTATCATCAAATATACTTAAAAAACCCATTATGTCCACCTTTCTTAATCCTTGTGTTCACTAATTTTAACATCCTTATGAACCGACTGCAACCAAAGCGAGGGATTTACTCGTGGGACATTTTTCCTTCTCAACTAAAACTTTAGTAGAACTTAGTTTACCTCGAACCAATATGTAATCTTAATCTATCTCAAAGTTTGACAAAAAGCCCGCCAAGGCGGGCCTTTTGCGTTAATTTAATAGCTCATATCTGTCTAAGTCTGAGGTTGAAGCAATCCGTAATCTCCATTGTTACGAAGGTAGACTACGTTCATTTCTTGACTTTCCGAATTTGTAAATACAAAGAAAGTGTGACCGATTAGATTCATTTGCATAATTGCCTCTTCTACAGACATAGGCTTGGCAGGGAACTTCTTATTTCGAACTACCTCTTCACGCGGTTCCTCATTCAATACCGATTGCTTAGGTTCATGATCCTTTAGGACTTTTGAACGCATACGTTTATTGATTCGAGTCCGATATTTATCGATTTGGCGCTCCAATTTCTCAACGACCATGTCGATTGAAGAATACATATCTTCAGTTTCTTCTTCACCGCGTAAAATCATGCCGTTAAGTGGGGCTGTTACTTCCACACGATGCCGACCGCGCTCGACTAGTAAGGTGACTTGAATGTCCACAAACTCATCCGAGTATTTAGAAAGTTTACCCACTCGTTTCATAACATACTCTTTAAGGGCGTCAGTTAGTTCGATATGTTTACCGCGAATGTTAATGTTCATTATTTCAACCCCCTTCTATGTTGCTACATTAGTAATATTCCCGCTTTACACAAAAAATCCTGCAAAATATAATGTTTTAACGCTTATATTTTTTTACCAATACCCAAAGAGAGAACCGTTCTTAGTTTTTAACGATTCTCTCTTTAGCAAAATCCTTCAATAACTCCAGTTAACGAACCGTCACATTCGAAGCTTGTTCCCCTCGCGGACCTTGAATAATATCGAATTCAACAGACTGTCCTTCTTCGAGTGTTCGAAATCCATCTCCAATGACCGATTGAAAATGAACAAAGATATCTTGCCCACTTTCCTGCTCAATGAATCCATAACCCTTTTGTTTACTAAACCATTTAACTTTACCTACCACCTAAAAAAAACCTCCTTGAAAATGTTAAATTCTTAGCCTATGACTAAACGCTTTAAGCCCATGAATTAACTGCTACTTAGGAGGATAACCATCATTGCTAAACTTTAAACGTTTTTACCCCCAGAAGCGCCATTCTACAAAGCGTCCACTCCATTCTCCCTAAACCCGCCCCAAAGGAGCGCTTTTCTGCTAAGCGGATGCTTTAGTGCAGCCGCGCTCCAGACGAGCGCCCGACGGTTCGCGCCCCGCAGCGCGTCACTGGTTCACATGCAGATTGCCCAGAGGTTTGACGCGCTCGCGAACCGTCCAGCTCGTCAGCGGCGTAACGTGCAGACGCGTGCAGAACGACGACGAAGACACTGTCTTCGCACGAGTTAACACAGCAGAAAAGCGCTCCTCGGGCCTATATTCCCAAAAGAGCGCTTTCATACAAAAAGCTACAATATTTTACTTAAAAACGCTTGCGTCCTAGGATTCTTAGGATGAGCAAACACTTCGTTCGGCTCTCCCTCTTCCATAATGATCCCCTCATCCATAAAGATCACTCTATCCCCAACTTCACGAGCAAACCCCATCTCGTGAGTTACAACCACCATAGTCATCCCTTCACGAGCAAGATCTTTCATGACCGCTAGAACCTCGCCTACCATTTCCGGATCCAAAGCCGAGGTGGTTTCATCAAAAAGCATAATCTTAGGTTTCATCGCTAAGGCACGTGCTATCGCAACCCTTTGTTGTTGACCTCCAGAAAGGCGGTCCGGATATTCATCCGCTTTGTCGGATAAACCAACCTTATCTAAAAGTTCTAAGCCGATCTTTCGTGCTTCTGCCTTACTCGTTTTGCGAACTACCTCTTGGGCGAGTATTATATTTTGAATTGCTGTCATATGGGGGAAGAGATTAAACCGTTGAAAGACCATGCCCACTTCTCGCCTTATCGCATTAACATTCACTTCAGAGTTGAGCGGAATTCCATCAACAATAATTTCTCCGCTCGTTGGCTCTTCTAGTTTATTAAGGCAACGCAGAAAGGTGCTTTTCCCTGAACCACTAGGGCCAATGACAACCACGACTTCTTTCTCTCGAATATGACAATCAATCCCTTTGAGAACTTCTAGTTTACCGAAATATTTGTGCAGATTCTTAACGAAGATCATTCTTACCCAACCTCCTCTCCATATAGGCAACCCATTGGGCAATTAACTGAGTCATAATAAGGTAATACAAGGCAGCTGCAATATACATGGGGATTGGTTGATAAGTCCGTCCGGCAATAATTTTCGCGCTATAAAACAGTTCTTGGATCGCTATGATCGATAAAAGAGATGAATCTTTGAGTAAGGCAATAAACTCATTGCCCAAAGGCGGTATAACCCGCTTAAACGCTTGAGGT
>JAJYAS010000225.1 GCA_021779415.1 Bacillota bacterium | reverse complement strand
CATATCTCCTAAACTGAACACTTGAAAGCCACCACTGTCTGTCAGAATTGCTCCGTCCCAGTTCATAAAACGATGCAGGCCACCCGCTTCCCGAATGAGCTCCTGCCCTGGACGTAAGAAAAGATGATAAGTGTTGCTTAGGATGATCCCTGCTCCGATCTCCTTAATCTCCTCCGGGGTCATAGTTTTCACGGTTGCTTGCGTCCCTACCGGCATGAACACCGGCGTATCCATCACACCATGTGGAGTATGTAATTTCCCCAAGCGTGCTCTCGTCCGGGAATCTTCCTTTAGTATTTCCAAATGAACTGCTGTCAAACCCTTCACTTCCTTCTTTTTATCCATGCGCGAAATCCGAGAAACGAGGACCGAAGCCCAATGTCGCGCTTCGCGTCTATCATAAAATGAGCATGGCATCCCCAAAACTGTAGAACCGATACCGCTCGGAAACTGCGACCTTATACGCTTTTAAAATCAATTCACGTCCTGCCAGAGCACTGACCAGCATGACCAGCGTGGACTTTGGAAAATGGAAATTCGTCAAGAGAGAATCCACAACCTGAAATGAATAGCCTGGGTAGATAAAAATATCCGTCCACCCCTCACCTGGAACAACCCTTCCTTGATTACCCACGGACTCTAACGTCCGTGCTGCTGTAGTCCCCACGGCAATGACACGACGCCCTTCTTGTTTGGCACGATTAATTCGCTCTGCCGCGTTCGAATCCACCCGGTAGTACTCCGAATGCATAGTATGTTCCCTGATGTCGTCTACCTTTACAGGACGAAACGTCCCTAAGCCCACATGAAGAAGGATCTCGACGATTTCAACACCCTTCTTTTGGAGTTCACCCAAGAGTTCAGGCGTAAAATGCAATCCTGCCGTGGGCGCAGCCACCGAACCCCTCTCCTTGGCGTACACTGTCTGGTAACGTTCTTGGTCTTCTAGCTGAGCGGTAATATACGGGGGAAGGGGCATCTGACCGAGCTGGTCTAATATACTCTCAAAAACTCCTGCGTAGGTAAAATGGATTCTCCGGTTTCCGTTCTCTAGTATATCTTGAAGAACACCCGTCAGGATTCCATGGCCGAAGGAAACCTTCTGTCCCACCTTGAGACGCTTACCCGGCTTAACCAGAGCTTCCCATACATCAAGTTCCAGCCTTTTTAAAAGCAAGACCTCAATTTTGGCCTCAGTCCCTTCTTTTTCCCCAATCAAACGTGCGGGAATAACACGAGTGTTATTAAGCACAAGTACATCGCCCGTTCTCATAAGAGACACTAGGTCCCGAAACGTATGATGTTCTATCCCTCCACTGTCTCGCTTGATAACCATAAGACGGGAAGCATCCCGTGGCTCCACAGGATGTTGCGCAATTAACGTTTCCGGTAAATCAAAATCAAACTCCGAAACGTTCAATGTATCCTTCTCCTTTTTTAAAATCAGCCTGTCTTAGTCCAACGAAAGTTATCCCTGTTCTGGCTGAATACGTATGTTGTTATAATAAAACAATAATATTTCTTTATAATTATACCCCAATTGGGCCATATGATAAGCTCCCCACTGGGACATTCCCACTCCATGCCCCCAACCCCTGCCGTCAAAGAGGAAGACGCCAAACGGCTGCGAATCTTCACTCGTACCAAGCGATGAACTGAGAATTTTTGAAAGCAATGGCCCCTGTTCCTTTTGAGCCCCTTTCGCTTCAAGAAACACGGAGAAACCCGATTTCTCTAACGATTCTTGGCTCGGTGGGATCTGCTGAACCTCGAAAAAACTCCCCAAAAAAGCGGCCGTCCGAATGGGCTGCCCAAATGGGTAAAACGCTTTAACAAACGTCCGTCCTGTAACAGCCTTGGACTGCCCGAACCCATCTTCCATCCTTACACTTTTTACCCTACCAGAGGGGAACTTGTCAAGTTCAATGTTTCGGACGGGTCCAAGGCCAAAGGTTGAGCCCAAGAGCGGAGCAGAGACAATAAAGCGCCAATGATTGACCGCACCCCCGACTCCCTGGGAATAGGGGTCTGGCTGAGAAACATTATGGATATCTGGATTTCCCCAGACATTTTCAGCGTCTTCGGTGTACCCTCCACTATGTGAAGAATAGAGCGCTTCGATCGGCAACCTACTCTGGGCATCCACAAGAATTTCCCCTCGTGTAGCCTCAACCGCCCCGGAAGCTTCCCCTTCCACATTTTTACCCGCATAGGCTTGATCAATATCCGGAGAATCCGTAATCGTCTTACCGTTTTCAGTGTGCTTAACAAGAAAAGTCCGAGCAGCAACAGCTTGGGCCTTGAGTCCTTCTATCCCACCTTTAGCCCATTCATTACTCATTTCGATCGGTACGACCCCCTTGAGGTAATCTTCACTGTCGACTGTATTAATTATCCTCCAATGACTGTCCTGCCAATTGAGTTTTAGCCCTCCACGATACACCACATCTTGGTTCTCAGGAGTTTTGACACGTAGACTCCCTGGATTAATCCCCTTCAATTCCAAGACTGATTCACCCGAAACTTGAAACTCTCCCTGATTAATCCTCAAAACCGGAGCCCATCCTCCCCAGCCCACTTGAAGGGTAGACCCTGCAGGAAATTCGAGGGTTGTTTTATCCACAATGAGTTGATAGCTACCTTGTTCAACTTCTATTTCAACCCATCCCGCCTTACCCAATTTCCAGACAAGTTCAACCGAAATCTCTTTTGCCTGACACGGCATTGCCTGGCTCAGCAGGACTATGGATAAAACCACACATAAAAAAGAGAACCGATACACAATCCGCAGCATGCTCCGCACACCCACTTTCTTATGTTCAGATTACCCTTTTTCCTCCCCTTATATGCTCCTGCTGCGTCCCTAAACTTGTGTTATGAGTTCCTGACTCTGGGGAAGTGGATATCCTAGATGATGATAGGCCCTTGCCGTCGCCATACGTCCACGGGGGGTACGCTGTAGAAATCCCATTTGGAGTAAAAATGGTTCGACAACGTCTTCAAGTGTCACGGACTCTTCCCCGATGGTGGCTGCGAGTGTGTCCAGGCCGACTGGACCTCCAGCAAACGCTTCAATAATGGTCTTTAGTGCTTTCTGGTCAATCTGATCCAACCCCATAGGATCGACTTCCAAACGATTAAGCGCTTCTCGGGCTATTGTTTGTGTGACGACCCCGTCTTCCCAAACTAGGGCAAAATCCCGCACTCGTTTTAACAAGCGATTCCCCACTCTTGGAGTCCCTCGAGAACGGCGGGCAATTTCTTCTGCTCCGTCGTCCGTTATACTCAACCGCAAAATACTTGCTGCTCGCAGAATAATTTCTTTTAGATCCTCAACCTCATAGAACTCCAAGCGACTGATAACGCCAAAGCGATCACGCAAGGGAGACGTCAACTGTCCGGCACGGGTCGTGGCTCCCACTAAGGTAAATGGAGGCAGTGACAGACGAATTGAACGAGCACTAGGTCCTTTTCCGATGACAATATCCAGACACCCATCTTCCATAGCTGAATAAAGGATCTCCTCCGTTGTCGAGTTCAAACGGTGAATTTCATCAATAAATATCACATCCCTGGGCTCTAAACCAGTAAGAATAGCAGCCAAATCCCCTGGTCGTTCAATCGCCGGACCTGAAGTGGTACGTATACTAACGCCCATTTCAGCAGCAATAATATTAGCGAGCGTCGTTTTCCCCAAACCGGGTGGTCCATATAATAAGACATGATCCAAAGCCTCTCCACGGGTAGCTGCGGCCTGAATAAAAATGCCCAAATTATCTTTGACTTTCTTTTGTCCAATATATTCGTTCATGCGATGGGGTCGCAGTCCTTCCCCTTCCTGATCTGAGAGTTGTTCTTGGGGAGCAACCAAACGTTCTTCCATTTTCCAGCCCTCCTCTCTTCTGGATCTTCGCTATTAACCCATTTATTTACTCCCAGATAGTAAACGCAGGGCCCTTTTCACTTGCACTTCTGTCGTTAAATCCCCACCATCTTTCAGGACTTGACCCAGTACTTTTCCCGCCTCATCTAAACCAAAGCCCAAGGCAAGTAAGGTTTGATGGGCTTCGGAGTGTGCAAGCGAAGATGGATCTGAGAAGGATTCCCCTCCCGTTGAAAAAGAACTATGCCCTTTGAACTTCTCTTTCAGTTCCAGAATAAGTCGTTGCGCAGTTTTTTTACCAATACCTGGAACTTTTGTTAATAAATTAAGATTTTCACTTGCAATAGCACTTTCAATCTGAACTGCGCCAAAGGTTGAAAGAAGAGATATAGCGGCTTTAGGGCCAATGCCCGAAACACTCAACATTTCCAAAAAAAGTTGTTTTTCTTCTAGGGAGGAGAAACCATAAAGGGATAAATCATCCTCACGCATGACGACATGGGTGTAAACTACAAGTTCTAACCCGGGATAGGCCTTAGCTAACAGCCCATGAGGCACAGTTAGAAGATAGCCCGTTCCGTGTACATCGAGTACTAAACGCTCTGAGTGAATTTCCCAAACCGTACCCCGCAGCATCCCAATCATCGAAATTCCTCCATTCTCCGGCCCAGAGCATGACTATGGGCATGACAGATGGCAATGGCTAAGGCATCTGCTGTATCATCTGGCTTCGGGATTTGATCCAACCCCAATAACCCTTTGACCATTTGTTGGACCTGGTTTTTATCCGCCCTTCCATACCCTACAACCGATTGCTTGACCTGCAAGGGGGTATATTCATAGACTGGAATCCTGTTTTGGGCACTGGCTAACATGGCCACCCCACGAGCGTGCCCAACCGCCAGCGCGGTCGTGGTGTTGCGGTTAAAGAACAGCTCTTCAATCGCCATATGATCGGGCTGGTATTCCCTAAGAAACGGATCGATTTGTTCATGCAAAATTAACAAACGCTCGGCTAAGGGCATGTGAGCCGGAGTCCTCCAGCAAGCATATGTGAGGGCCTTTAAATGATTCCCTTTTTGTTCAATCAAGCCATACCCCATAATCGCCGTTCCGGGGTCAATCCCTAAAATAATCATCCATCGTCTTCCTTTCAAGCTAATAGATTTCGACAGAAGACGGACGATTCCCTTCCTTTATCCACTTTTACTCTTGCAACAAGGGTTCGTTGACCGTATCAATAAACGATTGGACTTCATCTAAGGAATTGAACTCGACTTTAGACACCATGTCCAAAATCCCCTTTGGCCAAGACTGGACCTTCAATCCCGTCGCAACGACTTTGCCATCTGATCCAAGGTTTCCTTCAATAACAGATAGCACCCCTTGCTCCATTTTAAAGTGATAGCTACCCCTCGTTGACGATTCATTTGCTATGGTTGCATCTGCCTTCGTGGCATTCAACGTGCTACTGACCGTTCTTTTTGCATACCACCAAGTTACACCAGGTACGATGCCGCCAATTCCCAAGCCAAGAATAAGAACCAAACTCATCACTTTCCATCGAGACATAACAAAAAGCCCTCCTGACACTGTTTTCTTAGCTGTAGTCTTGCCAGGAGGGCAAATTTTAATCGTGATACTATTATACGTTAGCCTTGCCTAAAAATCCTCATCAGATAAGGCGCCCGCCAATTCGAAATTGGAATAAACCCCTTGTGAATCATCATGTTCCTCAAGGGTATCCATCAAATGGACAATCTTGCGTGCTTGGTCTGCATCCGTTATCTCTATGGTGTTTTGAGGAATCGGACTAACCACAGCTTCTACCACAGAGATCTTTTGATCTAAAAGAGCCTGACGCACACCCTCCAGAGCCTCTGGAGCAGTGTAGACAACAAACCCGTCCTCATCCGTTTCAAAATCTTCGGCCCCTGCGTCCAAAGCCATCATCATTAAATCATCTTCGCTTAACTTAAGTCCTTCGCGCAGGATTCTCAATTGACCCTTTTCTTCAAACATCCAACTTACGCACCCAGTCTCGCCCATGTTCCCCCCATTTTTAGAGAAGATGTGGCGAACCTCACCCGCCGAACGATTGCGGTTATCGGTCAAAATATCAATCATTACAGCCACTCCGCCGGGGCCATACCCCTCATAACGGAGTTCTTCATAAACTGCTCCTTCTGCGCCACCGCTACCTTTAAGAATAGCCCGTTGAATATTTTCATTGGGCACATTTTCTGCTTTGGCGTTTTCAATGGCAATCTTTAACCGAAAGTCGTTAACATCTCCCCCACAAGCGCGGGAGGCAACAACCAGTTCTCGGCCCAGT
>JAJYAS010000224.1 GCA_021779415.1 Bacillota bacterium | reverse complement strand
AGACGCTTCCACAATCGCTTTTCCGATGGTAGGACTCAAAGCCACAATATGCATATTGGCCTCAGCCGCCGCGCCTTTCACCATACCTAAGGCACGAATCAATTCCCGATGGGGGTGATACCCTGTGATTGGGAAGTTCTCCGTGGCTCGTAATGTTTGAATTCCATAATAAACATCATCCGGAACTTCATGAACTCCAATTAAATCCTTTTCTTGCCGCATATTCTTGTCCCCCAATTACCGCATAAAGTATACTGTATACATTATACAATACTTTCGGAGACCTGTCGACAGTTAAGACCTTCCATCGCACAGTTCTCTTGCTTCCGCCCTCGCTACCGAACCCTCTTTCATACACGAGCATATTACACCTTCGCTTTTTCCGCAAAGCGGAAAACAGAACGTCTCCCCGTTCCAAAGAGCAAGACACAAAAACCGTCCCCCTCCGTCCGTCCCCAGACCAGAGGGTCGCGATCACACGGCGCGAAGCCTTTGCGTGAGTCGTAGCCAAACTCGGCTTTAATCCCTTTCTTAAGCAGGGCGGGAAACAGGACGTTTCCCGCCGGCCACTGCGGCAAGGATGCCGCATTGGCCGGGTACCCTGCCCGCTTGCATTAAGGATTAAAGCCCTAGTTTGGCACGACGAACGCATGGCTAAGCAAGTGTCTCGCGACCCTCCCATTGGCCGGGAACCCTGCCCGCTTGCATCAAGGATTAAAGCCCTAGTTTGGCACGACGAACGCATGGCTAAGCAAGTGTCTCGCGACCCTCCTCAATTTCAAACTTCCAAATCGTCCAGTTAATAGCATCAAGCAAAGCCTGCGCGCTTGCCTTCAGGATATTTGTGGAGACCCCTATTGTCCCCCAGACTTCGCGCTCCAAACGAGTATCTACGATAACGCGTACAATAGCTTCCGTCCCCAGAGAACCATCTAAAACCCGCACTTTATAATTTACCAGTTCACTCTTCCCTAAAATCGGGAAGAAACTGACTAAGGCCTGCCGCAAAGCGGTGTCCAAGGCATTGACTGGTCCATTTCCCTCCGATGCGATATGCACGGATTCTGAGCCCACTTTGACCTTTACGACCGCTACGGAATCAAGTTCACCTCGAAACGGTTCACTCCAAACGTGATAATCCAAGACTTCAAAAGGAGGGGTGAACTTCCCGATGATCTGGAGAAGTAATAGATCGAGGCTTCCTTCTGCCGCTTCAAATTGAAACCCGCTATGTTCCATGGCTTTAATCTCGAACATAGCTTTCTCAACGAGAGGGTCTTCTTTGAGCATGGTTGGTTCAAAGCGACGCAGTCGTTCCAAGATGTTGGCCTTCCCTGCTTGATCTGAGATTAAAATACGCCGCTCATTTCCAACCCCAGCAGGATCCATGTGCTCAAAGGTTCGTTGGTTCTTGAGAATCGCATCCACGTGCATACCCGCTTTATGCGCAAAGGCACTGCGACCCACATAGGGCTGTTTCTCATCGAACGGCGCATTTGAGAGCTCTGCAACAAAGCGTGAAAACGGAGTAATCTTTAGCAAAGCAGCATCAGAAACAACTGAGTATTCTCCTTTGAGCTGTAACAAAGGAATAAGAGTACTTAAATTAGCATTGCCACAACGTTCCCCAAATCCATTCCAGGTCCCCTGAATTTGAGTTACCCCAGCTTCTGCCGCGACGAGGGAGTTTGCAACAGCGAGACCGCTATCATTGTGGACATGGATTCCAAGTTCTTGCGGCTTGAACTCCTGCATAACAGCCCTTACCCCTTGGGCTATTTCTTCGGGCAGGCTTCCTCCATTTGTATCACATAGAATGGCCATTGCCGCTCCGGCGTCTAGAGCAGCGGCGATACACTTTAGCGCATACTCTGGATTTTCCTTAAATCCGTCGAAATAATGTTCGGCATCAAAGAATACTTCTCGTCCTTGTTGAACTAGAAAAGCTACGGACTCTCGAATCAAACGAAGGTTTTCTTCTAAGGTTGCCCGCAAAACGTCCCTAACATGCAGATCCCACGACTTACCAAAAATCGTTATTGTCTCTGCTCCTGAGGCGAGGAGTTTTAGCAAAATATCACTCTGCTCTGGAGACTCGTTTACTTTACAAGTACTTCCGAAAGCGGCAATGCGCGCCTTTGATAGGGTTAGTTTCTGCACTTGCTGAAAAAATTCCTCATCCCGTGGGTTAGCACCCGGCCAACCCGCTTCCACATAAAGACTTCCCATCTCCTCAATTCGTTTTACATAACTTAGCTTATCTTGCGTAGAAAAATGAATCCCTTCCCCCTGAGCTCCATCTCGCAACGTCGTATCATAAACCGTAATTTTCTTCTTCCCCTGGTTTTGATTCATTCTTCTCACACTCTTTCTTTTTAAAAAGTCCAACTACCCTATCCTGGTTCCCGGCGCAGTACCGAAGCAGAGGTGCGCTCAGTGCAGCTTACACCGTAAAACGATAAGCAAATCTATAAAAGTCCCGCAGCCGTTCCTAAGAACTTGCCACGGGACTTTTTCCCACACGGTGTAGTTGGTCTTCCAACCCTAGACACACTTCTTATGACACTATTATATGACAGATACCCAATGATGTACAACAGGGTATTTTAAGGGCATATTTCGTTCTATAATGAATAAAGAAAACTTGGCTAGCGCCCTTTCTGATTGTATAAAGCTATGGCAAATACAACGATTTACTTAATATTCTTAATTTACTTAACCATATATTTACATAATTATTCCTTCAAGAGCTTGCCCGAACGCCAAAATCTAACCCAAAATACCCCATAGCAGTTCTTTAGACAAGAACTTGCCATGAGGTTTTTGCGCGACTTGCACGACTTGCATTAGAACCGTTGCGCCCCCACGTTAAAGGTCAAGACTTCTAGGTTGACAGCTAAGTCAACATTGCGAAGCTCTATTTGTGGTGGGACGTTTAGGACGACAGGCGCGAAGTTCAGGATCGCTTCTACTCCTGCTTTAATTAATTTATCGGCTATATCCTGTGCTACAGCTGAAGGTACAGCAACAATACCAATCTGAGTTTGGTTTTGTTGTGCAACTTCTTCTAATTTCTCAATGGGCAGGACTTTAACGTTGCCGATCATAGTCCCCACCTTATTGGGATCCGAATCAAAAATACTGGTGATGATGAAGCCCCGTTCCCTAAAGCCTTTATAGGAACATAAAGCCAGGCCTAAGTTTCCAGCGCCGACCAAGCTAACATTCCAATCAACACCTAGACCAAGAATCCTCAAAATATGTTGACGGAGATCTTTGACATTATACCCAACGCCCCGTGTTCCAAACTCACCAAAATAGGCCAAGTCTTTCCGAACTTGTGCCGGACTAACGCCGACTCCATCAGCAATATCTCCCGAGGAGGTCGTTATGATTCCTTTCCGATCCACATCCGTCAGATGCCGTGAATAAACGGAAAGCCGGATAATTGTCGCCTCAGGAATTTTTAGCGTTTTCAATAAGTTCCCTCATTTCTTAGCTGGAATTAGAAAAATTATATGCTAATTATAGCACTAACAAGAAAAAACGCAATTTATGGTATTAAAATCCTCGGATATCTCCCTAAATTACAACTATTTCCCTCTTAACCTATTATTTCCCGGAAAACTTATTTATAACCCTCTGAGATTCTGAATATAGTGACAAGCCTAAAGAGGATTGCCCTTCCAAACTGGTCTCCCCTCGAAGTTGGTTATAGACTAGATGGAGTCCTTCCAAGTCCTTGGGCGGATTATTTCCAGCCTGACTATCCCAGAGTTGCTTTTCCTTTGCTAGGGCTTGCGTCGTCAAACCCTCCTGCAGCATGGAATTGACGTTGGTTAACAGATCCACTGTAAGTTGCGAACCCTTCCCAGCAACACGGAACGTCCTTTCAGAAAGCACCCTTTGTTTAGGAACTGTCGGAACTCCCTTTTCTAGGAGAGTTTGCTTTAGACCCTTAAGATCCTCCGCAGAATGGCCCAAGCCAACACTTACTGTCCAAGGATTTTCGCTTATCACCTCGGCCCTAATACTCAAAACATTAAGTTGCTCTTTTCGCGAGCGAGCATTGCTTTCATTTTGAAAGACACCCACCTGACAGGTCCAAAACTTCGCTTCTGGAAGAATCAATACGGTGTCTTTGTCGGTACTAAGGTTTCTTACACCTTCGGCCTTGACACTCCGGGACTGTCCGACCAGTTCCAAATAGGCCTTACCTATCCCCCAAGTGAGTAACCCCAAGGCCATTATCCCTAACATCAAGACAATGACAATTCGGATTTTCTCAAAAACCTTCATGCCCCATTCCCCTTCCGTGTCTACTTGGACAACCACCTACCGGAAGATATGTGAGTAATGAAGAAAATAGACTCTTAAATTAAATCTAAAAGGGGCCGTATCGAAACTTAGTTTCGGCACGGCCCCGATTTGTGTCTGTGGAACGAAAATTAAATTTTAGACAAAATTGTATAAAAAAGTGCGGCTAATACGGCTGTTGTGGGAATTGTCACAACCCAGGCAACAAGCATTTGTTGGGCTATACCCCAACGCACTGCAGAAACCCGTTTGGCGCTCCCCACTCCCATGATCGAACCCGATACGACATGGGTGGTGGATACCGGAAGATGGAGACCAGGGAAAACCGTCGCTGACCAGATAACAATGGATGAACTTAAATCAGCAGCAAACCCGTTGATAGGCTCTAGTTTAAAGATTTTGCCCCCCATAGTATGGATGATTTTCCATCCACCTGCTGCAGTTCCAATCGACATTGCCAAGGCACAGGCAAGTTTTACCCAAAGCGGTGGTGCAAGGACTGTTTGTGCTTGCAACCCAGCGGCGATGAGGGCCATCGTGATAATCCCCATCGATTTCTGAGCATCATTGGACCCGTGATTAAAGGCCAACAATCCTGCAGAGAATATTTGCATTTTCTTAAAGCCATGATTAACTTTTGAGGGAGCATATCGTCCAAACGACAGGGTCAATAACTTCATGATGATGAAACCCAGAATCATCCCTATAATGGGAGAGAAAACCAATGCTGCCACGATCTTTCCCAAACCCTCCCACTGTAACACAGAAAATCCTGCTCTGGCAACAGCGGCTCCAACCATTCCGCCAACAATGGCGTGAGAAGAACTGCTTGGGATTCCTTTGTACCAAGTGATAAGGTTCCAGGCAATTGCGCTTAATAACGCTGCGATGACAACCACTTGCGTCGTGAATTTAGGGGAAACGATGTCTTTGGCTATCGTTTGGGCAACTCCAGTGCTATAGAGTGCCCCAACAAGGTTCAGGGCTGAGGCCAGAACCACAGCACGTTTTGGAGTTAAGGCCCTCGTCGACACACTCGTGGCAATAGCATTGGCCGTATCATGAAAGCCATTGATGTAGTCGAAAGCCAAAGCGCAGAAAACTACAACAACGAGCAACATACCTGTCGTATTAATCATATTTTAAGACCACGCTTTTGAGAAGATCTGCAATAGCTTCGCAATGATCTAGCGTCGATTCAATATGTTCCAGTATCTCTTTCCATTTGATGATTTCTATGGGGTCTTCCTCGCAGTCGAATAAACGGGCTACTTCTTGACGGTAGAGCTTGTCCCCTGAACTTTCAAGATGATAGATTTCCTCAGCTGCAGCCAGGATCTTAGATTTTTTATTGTGAATGTTTCCCAAACATGTAAAGGCAGTCTGAATCTGCTCTGCGGCAAGTCCCACTAAATGGACGAGTTCTTGCGCCCCTAGTGACGGTTTGCCGGTACGATAAAGGTGCATACGTTCGACTGTACCTTCAGCATAATCCACAATGTCATCAAGGACTTGGGCCAGCTTGTAAATATCTTCCCGATCCAGTGGCGTAATGAACGTAGAATTCAGTCGTTCTAAGATTTGATTGGTGACGTTGTCTGCCTCATGTTCGAAGCGATGCATTTGAGCAGCGTCTTCCCCGGAAACACAGTCTTGCTGCATAATGCCTTGAAGCCTGCTAAGAGATTTTGAGATGATATCAGTGCTTTGGGAAAAGAGTTGATAGAATTTATCTTCTTTTGGTGTTATACCAAACATAGAAATTAACCCCCAACCTAAAATTTTCTCAGATCTCCACGAGCAACCTATGGTTATTATTCGAGTTAATATGATGTCGTGCCACGGAGTATTGTATCAAATCCTAGAATGTTTGTGTTAAAAAAAGAACAATTTCTTAAAATTTCTTTTTGGGCTAAAAAAGTGCTTAAT
>JAJYAS010000223.1 GCA_021779415.1 Bacillota bacterium | reverse complement strand
AGGTCCTTAATACTCTTCCGCCTGCCCAAGCCATTCGTTTTATACGAAACCAGTTAGAGTATGATAAAGCAGTAAAACGAATTTGTGAGGCGTTAGGTTTTTCGGATGAGTATATCGGGGGCCTCTTAGATGTTTTAATATCCATTGCTCAGAAAGAACCAACGATCGTGGAGTTTGCTAATCGCTTAACGAAGCTGGAAGAGCAGATGAGGTCTTCGTATAAGAATAGGCACAACCATGCTGTGACCCTTACAACAATCCATTCGGCCAAGGGTCTGGAATGGGAAGAGGTCTTTTTAATTGATCTCGTCGAAGGGATCATTCCCGAGAGAGAGACGATCAAGGCCGAACAAAGTGGGCAGAAAGAATTACTTGAAGAGGAAAGGCGACTCTTCTATGTAGGGATGACCAGGGCCAAACGACATTTGACCCTCTGCTCTTTGGATTATAATCATCAAAAGCGCGCTAAAGTGTCTCGATTTGTTCGCGAGGTTTCCCATGTGTTGGCTGGAAAAGATCCGCAAGAAATTATCCTCAAGGAAGCGTCAATCCTACAGAGTGATTACGTCGCAGGGTTAGTAGTACAACATAAAGCCTTCGGAGAAGGAGTCATCATCAAAGTAGATGGGAACGTAATTACGGTTAACTTCAAGAACGGTTCACAGCGTTCCTTCCTTAAAGACATCTGTGAAAAACAGAAATTGATTTGGTCGTAGGAGGGTGGTTGTTTTGTTGCATTTCTTCGAGTCAGTAAAAAGCTATACCCCCTACAATGAGCAAGAAGAAAAAGATAAAGAAGTATTCTTGTATTGTACAAAAGTATTTGATGATGTTTTAACGAGGAATAATGAGGTTGCTCATATCACAAGCTCGGCATTCGTGGTCAATAGGGCAAAAGATAAAGTGTTAATGATACATCATAATATTTACAATTCTTGGTCCTGGATAGGTGGACATGCTGATGGAGAAGAAGACTTATTAGCGGTTGCCATGAAAGAATTGAGGGAGGAAACTGGGGTAATAAATAGTCACCCTATTACCCTGGATATTTTCTCATTGGATATACTAACAGTGCTAGGACATACAAAAAGAGGAAAATATGTTTCCCCACATTTGCATTTATCAGTTGCTTATTTAATTGAAGCGGATGATAACGACTTACTTATTGTAAAAGAGGATGAAAATAGTGGCGTTCAATGGATTCCCCTTGAGGAAATCAACGTTTATAGTACTGAACTTCATATGCATAAGGTATATCGGAAGTTAATTTCAAAAATCCTATTGTCATATTAAATCGATTAATTGGCTTTTGTGCTGCTAATTAGAGTATTGTAAAAGAAGAGATCAGCATTTCTCGCCTGGTCCCGCAAAATGGTTTTTAAATAATTTCTGCTTCAGAACTTCGTTGGGCTTAGACTACTTGAACTATCGGGTAAAAGCTATTATAATTTAGTTTGTAGTTATTTCGAGGTAATATATAATTATAGCAAAGAAGCTATAATTCTCGGTCATAAATCGAGAATATAACTTCTTTTTAATTTATGTGAGCTTGAAAAATTTGGTTGCATTGCCACTGGCATTTTGAAAATATCGGAACTAAATCACTAAGAGCGATTTTGAAAAGTACCAAAGTTGGTTGTGATCACGATTTCCGCAACTACGGCGATTTACAAAAGAATTATGTCCAAAAGTAAGGAAGCAGAAACGGCAATGCAACTTAGTCTTTGTGAATTTTAGACTGTATAGTCAGGAAGAAGGGATGGAAAAAAGATTTGTTCAAGCGGGTAAATCCTAAGTAAAAAGAATGTGGAGGAAAGAACATGAAAATAGGTAGGAAAACCAGTATTTTGACATTGATCTTCGCCATTATTATGACATTGACACTCAGCGGGTGCTCCCAAGCAAGCAAGCCTGCGACCCCGGATGCCCAAGGAAGCAATCAAACTACGGATCAAAAAATCAAGGTCGCTTTTGTTTATGTTGGGCCAGTGGGTGACTTCGGCTATACTTACGCTCAGGATCAGGGCAGAAAATACCTCGAAGCTAATATGAAGAACGTCGAAACAACGTTTGTTGAAAACGTTCCAGAAACTGCAGACGCTGAACGTGTTTTCACTGATCTTGCCCAAAAGGGCAATAATATCATTATCGGTACCAGCTATGGTTACATGGATTACATGGTCAATGTGTCTAAGAAGTTCCCAAAAGTTGTCTTTGAACATTGCAGCGGGTACAAAACCACCGACAATTTGGGCACATATTTCAATCGAGACTATCAAGCCCGGTATCTGACCGGTATGGTAGCAGGAAAATACACAAAGAGCAATATTCTTGGATTCCTTGCGCCGTTCGGTACGCCTGAAGTCATCCGCAATATCGACGCGTTTACTCTTGGCGCCCAGTCGGTTAACCCTAAAGTCCAAGTTAAGGTTGTTTGGACAAATTCTTGGAACGATCCAGCAACAGAAAAAACTGCTGCCAACAGTCTGATTGACGCAGGTGCAGACGTGCTTGCGATGCATGTTGACTCGCCAACATTTGCTCAGACAGCACAGGATAGGGGTGTGCTTGCAGTCGGTCACGATTCCGATATGTCAAAATTTGCACCCAATTCTATTCTTGTTGGGGATGTTTCCAACTGGGGTCCTTACTTTGTGCAAGTTGTCAAGGAAGTTATGAACAAAACTTGGAAACCCACGCAATACTTTGGCGGAATTAAAGACGGTGGTATCATTGATATCACGCCCTTTAGCTCCAAAGTTGATAAAGATTTCCAAGCTACTGTAACGGCCAAAAAACAGGATATTATGGCTGGTAAATTCGATCCTTTCTCAGGACCAGTCTATGATCAGGGCGGCACTCTGAAGATCAAAGAGGGCGATAAAGCCACAGATGAAATGCTCCTTTCTATCAATTGGTTTGTCAAAGGTGTCTCGGGATCAATTCCCAAATCTTAACCGATCTATAACAGAAGAATGATGTTACCCACAAACCGGCGAGACTCTCGCCGGTTTGTGGTAACCTTTGAAAGGGTGAGGCCAATGGGAAATGCACCCATAGTGGAAATGCGTAAAATCATAAAAGAATTTCCGGGCATCCTGGCCAATGATCAGGTTTCGTTTGACGTAAACTCTGGCGAAATTCACGCTCTGCTGGGTGAAAACGGGGCGGGTAAAAGCACGTTGATGAGCGTGCTCACAGGTCTCTATCGTCCTGACGGGGGTGACATCTACATTGAAGGCAAAAAGACTGATTTTTCGTCGCCGAAAGATGCTGTCAATTACGGCATTGGTATGGTGCATCAGCATTTCAAGCTTGTTCAGCCATTTACGGTGGCAGAAAACGTCATGCTCAGTATCAAGGGACTGAAACAGATTTACAATCTAAAAGAGATCGAGCAGCAAATTATCAAGCAATCGGAAGCTTTCGGACTTTCTATTGATCCCAAGGCGAAAATTTGGCAACTCTCGGTAGGGGAGCAACAGAGGGTGGAAATCATCAAATTACTACTGCTAGGTGCCAAGGTTTTGATACTTGATGAACCGACCGCTGTTCTGACACCTCAGGAAGCAAATGTTCTCTATGAGACGCTTCTGAAGATGGTGAAAAGTGGGAAATCCGTGATCCTTATTTCTCATAAAATGAATGAGGTATTGGAAAATACGAATCGCATTACTGTTTTGCGGGACGGTAAATCTATAGGTACTGTTTATACCGAAACTACGAATGAAAAAGAGCTTGCTAAAATGATGGTGGGCAGAAATATAAGCGATATGGTGAAAAAGAAATCCTACCGAAAAGAAGATAAAATTATGTCCTTGGATAAGGTGTCGGCTTTGGGCAACAATGGTTTGCTGAAATTGAATAATATTTCGATCGATATATATGACGGAGAAATACTTGGCGTTGCGGGCGTTGACGGAAACGGCCAGAAGGAACTTGCGGAAGCGGTTGCAGGCTTGCGTTCGGTCCAAATGGGAAGCCTTTCTTTTTGCGGAAAGGACTGCACAAAATCCGGCCGTAAAAAGCGAATTGATCTTGGCATCAGCTATGTGCCAGAGGATCGCATGACAACTGGGCTTGTGACGGACCTTAACGCGTATGAAAATATGGCGCTTAAAAGTTATCGCAAGTATCGGGGTTCCTTTGTCCATTGGGATAAAGTTAGAAATGACACCGATCGGTTGATTCAAAAATTTGATGTGAGGTTAGCAAGTACGGATAACCCTGTTAAAATGATGTCTGGTGGGAACATCCAGAAACTTCTACTAGCACGTGAAATAGATTCCGATCCAAAGCTGATTGTTGCGGTATATCCGATGCGTGGCCTTGATATCGGTGCGACCGATTATGTCAAACGACTACTCATAGAGCAGAGCGAAAAGGGCAAGGCAGTGCTCCTTATTTCTGAGGATCTGGAAGACCTTCTTTCCATGACGGATCGCATCATTGTAATGCACGGGGGTGAAATCATGGGCGTTGTAAATCCGAGTGAAACAACGCGTGAAGAAATCGGCCTGATGATGGCCGGAAAAAGAAAGGTAGATCTTCATGAATCTTAAACTGTTGGGAAGTTGGGAGATTAAAAAGACAAATACAAGCTCTGCCCTGAAGAAGGTCATCATCTCCGTGACCTCCATCGTGCTGGGCCTACTATTCGCGGGACTTTTTGTGTTTGTCACCGGAAAAGACCCGGTGAAGCTCTATAGTGAGATTTTTCAATCCTCCGTCGGCTCAATCTATGGCCTCAGCGAAACGCTAGTAGAAATGATTCCTCTTGCACTTTGCTCGCTGGGGGTTTCACTAGCTTTCCGCATGCAATTATGGAACATCGGGGCGGAAGGCCAATTTTATATGGGCGCTTTCGGTGCAACCTATTTCGCTCTGTTTTTTTCGAACCTGCCAATACTTATCATGCTTCCACTCATGTTGCTTGCAGGCTTTATTTGTGGCGGGCTTTGGGCCTTGATTCCGGCCATTCCGAAAGCGTTCTGGAATGTTAACGAAACCATTAGTTCGCTCTTACTGAACTATGTAGCTTATTTTTGGATTGCGTATCTTGTTTATGGTCCTTGGAAAGACCCTAAGGGAAACAACTTTCCACTCACGAAACAATTTCCTGAGAGCGCGACCATCCCTGTTTTCGGCAACACTCGTATCAGTTACGCCATTTTTCTTCTGTTGATCATTGCCACATTGATGTTCTTCCTTATTAAATATTCCAAGTGGGGATATGAGATCCGCGTCAGTGGCTCCAGCCGCAAGGCGGCCGATTATGCTGGCATGAGTTATGTCAAAAATGTATTGCTGGTGATGTTTTTAAGTGGGGCCATATCGGGAATTGCGGGAATGGCTGAGGTTTCAGGCGTGCTTCATCGGTTGCAGCAGACAATTTCTCCAGGCTATGGCTATACAGCCATACTCATTGCCTTGCTTGCCCGGCTGAATCCCATTAGTATCCTGCTCGTATCCTTTCTAATGGGAGGGCTACTGGTGGGTGGCTTTAGTCTGCAAACCTCCGGTTTTCCGTCGAGCATGGTGTCCATGTTTCAGGGCTCGATTCTGTTCTTCGTGCTGGCAGGTGAAGTCTTTAACAATTACCGTTTGGTAAGAAAGAAGGCATGACGGTATGGATTTGAATTATATAATCGCCATCCTTGCAGCTGGAGTCGTTGCAGGCACTCCGATTTTATATGCTTCTCTTGGTGAAGTCATTGCCGAGCGTTCCGGCATCCTGAATCTAGGCGTTGAAGGCATGATGCTCGTGGGGGCTGTTAGTGCTTTTTACGTGGGCACTTTTACAGAAAATAAATGGCTTGGACTGTTAGTTGCCTTGATCGCGGGTGGACTTATGGCACTAATTCATGCGGTCATCACCATCGGTTTTCGAGCGAATCAGGTGGCGAGTGGCCTTGCGCTGACTATTTTCGGTACGGGCCTGTCCGCCTACCTTGGACGTGGCTTAGTGGGAATTCCACCCACCTCGACGTTTAAGGCAGTTGCCGTCCCGCTTTTATCCCAAATTCCTGTCATCGGTAATATCTTTTTTAAACAAGATATTATGGTTTATCTCAGCGTCATTTTGGTTGCCATACTGTGGTTTGTCTTTTACAAAACAAAAATGGGACTTCTTCTTAGGGCAGCAGGTGAAAATCCATCGGCAGTAGATGCTCTAGGACACAACATCTTCTTTGTTCGGTATGCTGCTGTTATTGTCGGAGGTATGCTAGCTGGCGCGGGTGGCGCCTATCTATCGTTAG
>JAJYAS010000222.1 GCA_021779415.1 Bacillota bacterium | reverse complement strand
GTGGAAAAAACGAACTTTCGATTGATATCCTGCTACGCAGGCCTTGATCTAATTTTAGCGTTGCCCACTCTGCCATAATGTCACCTCTTAACCATTTTATGGTAACATTATAACTTATATTAAGAGCAAACCTTGTCTAGTAAAGTCAATTATGCACAACAACTTTCGACGCTGTTCACATAAAAAACCAGTATTCTATGGCTATAACCTTATGACTCTTTATAATATGTCGACATTTTCGAAAAACGATATGTAGAGAACTTTTGAATTAAAAATAGTTTTTCTCACGGGTATAAAGAAAACTTGGCTAACGCCAAGCCTTAGCGAAGGCGGTCGCCTTAGTTGCACTTATGCTTGGAAAGTATATAACGCAAGTTTATACTTTCTGATTGTATAAGAAAAACCGCCCCTCGGCGGTTAAATCCTAATATCTGCTTGATCCTCGACCTCCACGTTTAGAATCCGTGGCCCTGCGAAATTCTGTCTGACGCTCATCACTGTCTTTTATAAACTTGGCCAATTTATCCTCAAAGGACACAGTTGGAGGAAGACGGCGTTCACGACCCACATTACGAACAGGGGGATTTGCTTGTTTAATTGAAAGTCCAATTTTCCCTTTTTCATCAACGTGAATAACTTTTACTTTAACATGATCCTGTTCCTTTAAGTAATCCCGAACATCCTTGACATAGGCATCAGCGACTTCCGAGATATGTACGAGTCCGGTTACTCTATCCGGCAATTCAATAAATGCTCCAAAGTTCGTGATCCCCGTCACGACACCTTCAACAATACTGCCAACGTCAATGGCCATACGAAGTAAACTCCTCCTTGTGATGATCTATCTACACCTATTCATATTATATGCAGTACATTTCATGCCTGTCAAGGTTAAGACGACTAATGTAGAGTACTAATTCTTGGGAGAAATGAGAATCTCGCCATGTTTTACTAGTCCTAACTGCTCCCGGGCCAATTGTTCAATGTAACTCGGAGTGTTTAATTGCGTGATTTCATTATGAAGAAGTTTTTCCTGTTGAAGCAAGGTTACCTTTTCTTGATTCAAATTGGCTAATTGCCCTTCAACTTGAGAACGGAGTTTCCACAGTTGCCATCCTGAACTCCCAGCCACAGCTAGAGTAAAGCACAGAACAAAAAGAGACCCGCTCCGAAGCCGAACCCTTTTTCGGTTTTTAATTTTCTGACGGGCCCTCTTCATCCAATTCCTCTCCTCCTAAACCAAGTTCTCCACCTGGGATAATACAAACGATCTCGTATCCTTTACTCCTCGCTCGAGTTAATAAAGTAGCCACAGAACTCTGGCTGAGGCGAAGTTGTTTGGCAATGGTTTCAAGTGGTTTTCCACTTTCTTTGAGGATCACCGCTTGGCGCTCCCGAAAGCTTAACTTTTCCAAGCCTCGAATTTCTAATTGCACTGTGGCACACCCTTGCTAAAAAAGTTATACACAAAGTGTGGATAATATGTGGACAAATCACTTACAAACCGTGGACAAACATGGGGATAACTCCATTATAGCCACTCCCTATTCGGTAATCAATCCCTCTGGGAAATTTTACCCTTTAGTCCTAGGCGGTAAGAGTGTATTCCACCATACTTTTAGTCTTTTTATGATGAGCAAGATCGGTTCAAGAATAATATATTCTCCAATTCGAAAAAGAAGGAGACTGATCCAGTGCAAGATTGCATAAGGTGGCCGCATTATAAGGACTAGCGCGCTAATTGGTACTTTTATCCCTCTGTGGATAAGCTCCGCTAGATACGTCATAACCCGATAGAAACAAAAAAAGAAACGCACTGAAAAACGGCTCAATAATCTTAGATAGAGGACTAGACCCAACAAACTGCCCCAAATAATATAAAAACGAAAGGCTAGTGCATTCGCTCTTTCAAAGAAGCGGAAAAGAATGAACAACGCCACTAAAGAAAAAAGTACATCTCCAACAAAGGTTAAAGCCCATCCCCAGCCTTGCCAACGTCGAAAAGAACGATAAAAGTCAAAAACTACTCCAACGATCACCCCCGCCAAGATAACCCAGAAAAACGTCACGAATTCTGAGATTGTTCTTCCTCCTTTCTTTGACTTAAGGAGAATTTAACGGAAAATCTTGTTTAAAAAGCCTTGCCGAGAACCTTCGCTCGTATTTCGATGATAGATCAAAGCACTGACATGCCCCTGAAGATCCACCATCCCCTCCTCAAGATTAAGCATTTTGATGCCTAATTGATCTCCTTTGATACTCAAAATCCCAAGTTCGGTTTCCAGAACAATTTCCTTGGGGTCAAAGGACTGAACCTTTTGTACTCCAGTCAACGCAATTTGTTCTCGATTTTCCATGACAAGGCGATGTCCTTTGCCAACTTTGTTCACCATGCCCTATCCCCCTAACTTTTTTCTTCTTAAACCCTATTCACCTTGCTTTTCCTTTAGAAGTCAGTTTATTTGCCCATTCGCACACTTTCCATTGCTTACCTACGGTTCTCACATGCACTTAACCTGCATTCTTGGCATAATCTCGAATTAAATTTAAAAGACAGAGTCTTATAAATCAAGACTCTGTCTTTCGTTCATCCCTAATCAATTCATAAAGCGTATGGGCTTCGTTGGCCTTCACACTGTTGGGAGTTGCCAGTACCTGAACTTCTATGACATGATTCCCCAGTTCTAGTGTGATGCTGTCCCCTATTTTGACCTCTGCTGAGGGTTTGACCGTCCGTCCGTTTATCGAGATCTTTTCCCCTACGCAAACATCTTTCGCCACTGTGCGGCGCTTAATAAGGCGGGAAACTTTTAAATATTTATCAATACGCATTATTTACCTTCCTTTTGCGACAACTATGGCTAACACAGGTTTTAGTTGTACAGGTGCCTAATTGCTAGTACGAAAAATCAGGTTCCAGCGAAAACCTGGAACCTGATTTTGTAACAAAGTCCAAAGACTCATTTTTGGACTGCGTCTTTGAGAGCCTTACCTGCCTTGAAACCGGGTACTTTGGCCGCAGGAATTACGATAGTTTCCTTTGTTTGGGGATTCCTTCCAGTACGTTCCGCACGCTCTTTTACTTCAAACGTCCCAAAACCAACCAGTTGGACCTTTTCACTTTGTGCCAAGGACTCCTCGATGACATCAAATACGGCTTTTACAGCCTTCTCTGCATCCTTCTTGGACATGTCAGCCTTCTCAGCAACTGCGCTAACTAATTCAGCCTTATTCAAAAATAGCCCCTCCTAATAACTGATCTTATCACGACAATTATATTTCGCGATAAATAACCAATCTCCTGCTTATTAAGGTTTATATTACTTTAATTTGCCACTATTTTCTTCAGATTTTGCTTCTTCCCATAAAATATCCATTTTGTCAAGGGGTAATTGTTCAAAGTCCAGGCCCTTTTTTTGACTTAACTCAATCATCTTCAAGTAACGGGACTGAAACTTATGTGTGGCATCCCTCAGAACCTCTTCTGCATCTAACTTTAAGAACCGGGATAGATTTACAGTTGCAAATATTAAATCCCCTAATTCCTCACGAACTCCTATTCCATCAGCCAAAGCAGTTTTAAGTTCTCGTAATTCTTCCTGAACCTTCTCCCAAGGCCCCTCAATATTAGGCCAGTCAAATCCTACCTTAGCCACTCTACGTTGGGTTGAAGAGGCCCACATGAGAGCGGGTAAGCCTTTCGGATCGTGGAAGAAGGCTGGCTCGTCATTTTCGTTTGCTTTTTCTTCCTTCTTTATTCTGTCCCAAGTCAGGATCACATCCTCCGCTGTCTTCGCCGTTTCTTTGCCAAAAACATGCGGGTGTCGGCGAATGAGTTTTTGGATAACCCCGCGAAGGACGTCTTGGAGTTCAAAATCATGTTCTTCTGTGGCTAATTGAGTGTGAAAAACAACTTGTAATAATAAGTCTCCCAACTCTTCACACAAATTATACATATCTTCTTTCTCGATCGCTTCAAGTACTTCATAACTTTCTTCGATCAGACAAGGTTTCAGGGATTCATGGGTTTGCTCCCGATCCCATGCACACCCTTCCTTAGAGCGCAAGGTTGTCATCACGTTAACTAACTTGGTAAAAGAGATAACGTTTAAGTTCGGGGGCAAAATGATTGTCGTTAAATGATCAAATGTCCCATGATCCATCTCGTAAAGTGGAAGCTTGTCCACTCGTTGGTCAGATGTACCGAACGCTTGGGCAACGTACACCCATGCATCATCGGGATAGGAAGCCATGAGATCTAGTTTTACTTCTGAGGCAATTAGTTTGTTATACACCTGGGGGATAACAAGCCATTCCTGACCTGTCAATCCCACCCCTTTAAGGGCGTCATAATTCCGAATGAGTACCCCCTCAATCGGGTCGAACTTCAACACTCTAAAAATCTCATCGACAAAGCTCATGGCCGGATGAATCACGACCTCATAGTCCTGAGCTAGTTTTTCTCCAATGAGTTGGACCGTCTTTTCCGCAACCATGGGATGTCCAGGAACTGCGTAGATCACTTCTGTTCCTTTTTGCAGCTCCTCCCGTAATCGCTCCGTAATTCTTTCATATACTCTCTCGAAGGACGATCCCTTGGCGTAAATCTCATCAAAGGATTCTACACGCACACCCTCGGCCATCAATTCCTGAACACAGGGATGCCGGGATGTTCGCGCGAAAATCTTCTTCGAACCACAAATAAGTCGATAACTTCCAAGGGTCAACTGCTCCAGACCCGAAGGCCCTAAGCCAATAACATGAAGACACGAGGACATTTCTTTCCACCTCCTAGAGGTATTTTAGCATAAAGAAAACTGGCTTGCACCAACTCGTAGGCGCTGGCCATGGATGGCCGAGTGTCCCTGTGACCAAGACTCGAACAAGGATGTTCGAGGTTAGAACACCGCTATGAATGGCAAGAAGGGGACCGCTGGGGGCAAACATTCAGACTGATACAAAATAAAATAAAGCGGCAGCACCGCTTTATTTTGGCAAAATTAATGATTACTGTTCCATCTGCTTAGCTAAAAAGCCAGCGGCAGTCTCAACCAATTTGATCTCTAACTCGCCCATCTTTATATTTGCTTCCTTGGACAAGAGCATCACTGTTCCTATGGGATCCCCTTGGGAAATAATCGGTGCAACGACTTCACCTGTATACTTGCATTTATCTTCTTCCTCATTTTCTGGACAGTTTTTGCACGAAACGTGTTCCCCTGCAATTCCGATGTGAACCGTTTTCCTTTCTTCCATTGCTTGTTCTACTGCCGGTCCTACCGATTTATTCAGATACTCTTTCTTTGATGCTCCAGATACTGCGATAATCGTATCCCGATCTGTGATACAAGCGATATGCCCAGTTGCCTCAGATAGGGAATCGGCGTATTCTTTCGCGAACTCTCCCAATTCACGGATTGGGGAATATTTCTTGAGTATGACTTCCCCTTCCCGATCTACAAAAATCTCTAACGGATCTCCTTCCCGAATACGAAGAGTCCGACGAATTTCCTTTGGAATAACGACACGACCGAGGTCATCAATTCTCCTCACAATACCTGTTGCTTTCATAGGCGCACTTTCCTCCTTTGTCGTCCGAAAATCATTTTCTTCTTGTTCTTTGCCACCTTGAATTTAATGATAGTATATATCTAGGGATTGCCAATTATTCATTATTTTCCAATGTAAAACAAAAGAAGGCAATTAATTGCCTTCTTTTTGATAACCCTATTAACTTGCAGGCTGATATCCCTTAGCATATTCGATCTTGGCGTTCTTACGCATAGTGTCAAAATAAGTCTGGAACTTCGCATCTTTTGCTGCATTGAGTGCGTCTTGCGCCACTTGAGCTTTTACCTTGGTAAAGTCTGCAGCCACTGCAGGCGTATGTGCTTCCACTAAGATAACATGATAACCAAATTGAGTTTTTACCGGGACGGTTGAGAATGTGCCCACTTTTTGAGCAAAGGCTGCTGTTTCGAATTCTGGGACCATCTTTCCTTTAGTAAAAGTTCCGAGATCCCCGCCTGAGTCTTTTGCTCCAGGCTCAATGGATTTTTCTTTAGCGAGTTTCACAAAATCGGCCCCAGCTTGTAATTGTACAATAATTGCTTTTGCTTCATCTTCCGTGTTAAGTAAAATATGACGGGCAGTAACACTTTCAGGCTGGCTATATTGAGCAACATTTTTGTCATAATAAGCTTTGGCCTCGGTATCGCTAACTGGTTTAACATCAGCCGTTACTTTTTCATAAACGGCCAA
>JAJYAS010000221.1 GCA_021779415.1 Bacillota bacterium | reverse complement strand
CCTGCCTGTAGTTTAGCCAAGCCTACCTTGTCGAAGAACCAAGAGTAGTGTGGATGAGATTATGGAAAAGTCTCTAGTCACGTTGTGATTAGAGACTTTTTTTATTTTTTACCACCCCGGAAGGTTCCTTTCAAGGTAATACGACAAATAGTGAAGGGAAGTGTGAGTTATTTTGACATTAATGGAAATGGCCCAAAAGGGTCAAGAAATCCCATTGTTCACAAGGATTGCACAAAATGAAAACATGAACGTCCGACTTCTTATGGAACGGGTTGGAACCGGTCAGATTGTTATACCCTATAACAATCGTCATCAGCCCCAAAAACCACGAGGGTTTGGTCTAGGCCTAAGTACCAAAGTTAGTGCTAGTCTGGGTCTTGCAACTGACGAGGATCGGTTGGTTGATGAACTCTTTAAAGTAGATGAGGCTATAAGGGCAGGTACTCATGCCATTATGGATTTGAGTACTGCGGGTGATATGGATGAAGCGAGGAGAGCCATTATTGAAAGAGTATCGTTACCTGTTGGAACGCTGCCCATTTATCAGGCCTTTGCAGAAGCTGTCCGCACGAAAGGTTCAGCTTTAGCACTTGAACCAGAAGACTTTTTTCAGGTGCTGGAACGTCAAGCTGCTGATGGAGTGGATTTCATGGGTTTGCATTGTGCCTTGCATTCTGGATTATTGAAAACGGCCAAAGATGATCAGCGAGTACTTAATCTCGTGAGCCGAGGCGGGTCCTTACTAATGGGCTGGATGCTTTATCATGGCAAGGAAAATTTCTTGTACTCAATGTTTGACCGCATCCTTGAAATTGCTGAAAAATACGAGGTTACCTTAAGCTTGGCAGATGCTATGCGACCAGGTGCAGGTGCTGATTCAATGTGTCGCTCGCAGGTCGAAGAACTCGTAATTTTAGGCGAGTTGGTTAAGCGTAGCAGACAAGCAGGAGTTCAAATCATGATTAAGGGACCCGGTCACACTCCGCCAAATCAAATTGCTGCGACCATTCAGTTAGAAAAACAGGTATGTGAAGGTGCTCCATATTTTGTCTTCGGTCCGGTATCAACGGATATAGCACCAGGCTATGACGAAATCACGGCCGCTATTGGTGGAGCCATGGCAGGTTCTGCCGGAGCAGACCTGCTCTGCTACGTCACACCGGCTGAACATATAGGTTTGCCAAATGCGCAGGATGTTTATCGGGGAGTAGTGGCTTCACGTATTGCAGCTCACGTGGCCGATCTTGCAAAAGGGTATCCCGAAGCAGAGAACTGGGACAGGAAAATGAGTCAAGCAAGACGGGATCAGAATCTAAAAACCCAGAAAACGTTAGCGTTAGATCAGGAAAGGCTTACAGATTTCCACTCGAGCGAAAAAACATTCTGCAAAAAATGTGAAAAGGGTTGCGCTATGACAGTTGCCGGTGAGTACTTTCAAGAACTACCGTGGGAGTGCTAAAGCGAGGGGCGAGGTGCGAAGTCCGAGGTTAGAATAACGCACATAGCACATTGGCAGGAGCAGAGGTGTGCATAAAGAATAAATATTTTCAGAATGGAGAGATTCAAATGACACAACTTATTAAAGCGAGACAAGGAATTATTACTCCTGAGGTAGAAAGATTAGCTAAAGTTGAAGGGTTAACCGCGGAAGAGTTATGTGAGAAAGTAGCGCGGGGTCGGGTAGTCATCTTAAAGAACAAACAACGCAAGAACTCGGTCGCGATCGCGGTAGGGGAAGGACTCCGCACCAAAGTAAATGCCAACATCGGGACGTCGCCGGATTGTGTGGACTTCTCGGATGAGCTCCATAAAATAAGGGTCGCAGTAGCGGCTGGTGCGGATACGATTATGGAATTGAGCATTGGCGGAGATGTTGATGCCTTCCACCGTCAAGTACTTGATACGTTCACATTACCTGTTGGTTCTGTTCCAACCTATCAAACAGGAATGGAAAGTATTGCTAAGCACGGAAGTGTTGTCGGTATGACAGCAGAAGATTTGTTCGAAATGATTGAACGCCAAGCAGAGCGTGGCATTGATTTTATGGCCATTCATGCTGCTTTAAACATGTCTATCGTGGAAAGGTTAAAAAATCAAGGACGAATCACAGATATTGTGAGTCGTGGAGGGGCCTTTTTAACGGGCTGGATGTTCCACCATGAGCAAGAGAATCCGCTCTATACTCAATTCGATCGTGTACTCGAGATTTGTAAAAAATATGATGTAACGCTTAGTGTTGGAGATGCGATTCGACCCGGTTGTATTGAAGATTCTCTTGACCGCGCCCAAGTCCAAGGAGTGATTGTGGCTGGAGAATTGGTGCAACGGGCGCTGGAAGCTGGCGTTCAAGTTATGGTAGAAGGCCCGGGCCATGTACCTGTAGATCAAATCCCAGCAACGATTTTGCTCCAAAAACAGCTTTGTCATCATGTTCCGTACTATATACTTGGTAATTTGGTCACGGATATTGCTCCGGGTTATGACCATATTACAGGAGCCATCGGTGCTACAGCCGCAGCTATAGCTGGTGCAAACTTCATTTGCTATGTCACTCCAGCGGAACACCTTAGGTTACCAACTGCAGAAGATGTACACGCCGGGGTAATTGCTACGCGCATTGCCACGCATGCCGCAGATATAGTTAATAGAGTAAAGGGTGCACGGGAATGGGACTTAGCCATGGCGCATGCTCGTAAAGCCTTAGATTGGGACAAACAAATTGAACTGTCAATCGATCCCCCAACGGCTCGGAGGATCCGAGGAGAGCGTAACGAGGAGGGGGCAGAAGCCTGTTCTATGTGTGGTGGTTTCTGTGCTATGAAATTAGTTGGGGAACACCTTGGAAAAACGGGTGGTACTTGCTAAGGAGGGAGAAAATAATATGAGCCAGATTGGGATCATTATGGGAAGTGACTCAGATTACAAAATCATGGAGGAAGCTTTGCAAATTCTTCGCCAATTTGAAGTTTCTTTTGAAGTTGTAATTTCTTCCCCCCAAAGGACATTGAAACGGACTGTCGAGTGGGTGAAAGGTTTTGAAGTCCAAGGTGGAAAACTCATTATCGCGGCAGCAGGTTTAGCTGCACATTTGCCGGGAATAGTAGCGGGAGCAACGATTTTACCTGTGATTGGCGTTCCGATTAGCAGTGGTGCAATGGAAGGAATAGACGCCCTTTATTCCATCGTGCAAATGCCCCCGGGAATTCCGGTTGCGACCGTAGGTATCGGTGCTGCAAGGAATGCGGCGTTGCTTTCAGTGCAGATATTAATGTGCCAAGATAGTGCCTTGAGTATTAGGATTAAAGACTATCGAACGCAGATGCTTCAGGACATCGAGGCGAAGGATAAAGCGCTGCAGAAGCGCTTAAGTGAAGGAAATTGAGGGCCGATTCAGGCCCTCAGTACCTAGAAAATCTGGCAACAGGGTACTGGTTTTCCGAGGTGCTGTTTGTGGGAGTAGAGTTGAACATTTTTACTTTGCTTGAGACTGAAGGTATGACCACTGCCGAGATAGCTGTGGCACTGGATATGCCTCCGTCTGGTCTGGAGCGTTTTCTTCAGACAATTGGTGCCATGGGTCTCGTGGTACGAGGTGGTGAACGTTATTATAATACCAAATTGGCCAGTGACTATCTTGTAGTGGGCAAGAGTGAGTACCAAGGAGACTCAATTCTCTGGCGAAAAGGCCTACGGGAAGGGTGGCAGGACCTTGCCGAGTGCCTTAAGGCCGGAGGTAGGGTGAATTTTCCAGTCGAAGAGGAGGGTCCAGAACAGTTAGCCCAGCGGATTCGTAAGTATATCAACGCTATGGATAATGTAGCCAGAACTAAAGTAGAGCAGATTCTACCCTTTTTTGAGGGACTTGAGCTAAAGGGAGAGCTACTTGATGTAGGAACAGGCTCTGGAGCGATTGCCAGTGGTTTTTTGGAGAATTTCCCTAATCTTTCGGCAACTTTAGTGGACATTCAGGAAGTCATCAACTATACACGGGAATTGATGGAGAAGAAGGGGTATGAAAAACGGGTATCCTACATACCAACCAACATTTTGGAACCTTGGACCGTAGCTAAGGGAGGGTTTGACCTTGTCATTCTCTCAAATATTATCCATGCCTATTCAGAAGAAGAGATCCCTCTGATCCTGGACAGAGCTGCAAATTGTCTCAAACCGGGAGGAATCATAGTCGTTCATGACTTTTTCCCCGAGCACTTTTCTGCCAAGGCTGCGCTCCTCGATTTAAACATGTTTATTAATACCTATAATGGCAGGATCTTTTCCGGAACATGGGTCAGGGAACAATTAGCCATGTCAAAACTGTACACAACCGAGCTCATTCCTTTAGCGACGGATACTGCTCTAATTTTTGCCGCGAGAGACAAAAAGAATCTGGAGAATCTCCACCTAGATGAGAGAACACGTCTAATTGCCAGGATTAAAACGATGGGATTTGGAGAGGTTCTTCCTATTGCTACGGAAAAAATCCATGTTCCTGATTGGACGGATCTACGCTGTCAGTTTGGTTGTGATCGGTACGGACAAGGCCATTGCCCACCCAATAGTCCCTCTCCCCAAAAAACTAGGGACGTTCTACGAGATTTTTCACACGCTCTGCTTCTGGAGGGGGAACCGCCAGGAAAAATGTTCCAGATACGGGTTTTGAATGCTGAAAGAGAAGCCTTTTTAGCGGGCTTTCATAAAGCGTTTGCGTATTGGGCCGGCCCATGCGTTCTTTGTTCGACCTGTGCCAACACTATCGACGGAGGTGGGACATGCCAAAATACACGGGATGCTAGGCCTTCTATGGAAGGAGCGGGTATCGATGTCTATGAAACCGTCCGACGGGCGGGACTTAACCTTCGAATTTTGCGCGACAAGGGCGAATTCGTCAGATATTTTGCCCTGTTGCTATTGGAGTGAATTAACGTGCGTGTTCTGATGATCCAAACCCCTTCCGTAGAAGATATTTCTCAGGAAAGAGTCTATCCTATCGGGATTGTCCTCCTAGCCAGTGGCCTTCAAGGCGATGGTCATGAGGTGAGTATCTTGGACATGAACCTAGAAAGAGATCCTTACGGAGCGCTGAAGGAGAGGCTTTTGACATTCCAACCTGAGGGGATTGGGTTATCCCTGCGTAATATTGATCCACTGGGCAATAAAACCAGCTCGCTTATTTCTCCCTTTATTGTTACGGTTCGAATGATTGCCACTGTTCTACCCCAAGCTTGGTTGATTGTGGGCGGAACCGGCTTTTCCCTTTTTCCAGAACGGCTGATGCTGGATTTACCGGAACTTGATTATGGGATTGTAGGAGAAGCAGAAGTAACCTTACCAGCTCTTCTCCGTTCTATAGACAATCCACCGCCTTTGCCCGGGCTCTGTCGGAGAGATGGCCTGAAGGTTCGAATTTCACCGCCCGCAACTAATTTCGACATGGCTAACTATATCCCAGCTAATCGGCTTTTACTGGACCCTGCGCTTTATAAAGGACTTAACAATTACGTTCCCACGATTGGGATTGAGGCCAAACGGGGATGTGTGCTTAACTGTGCTTATTGTGTCTATCCACAACTTCAAGGGAAGAGATTGCGGTGTCGCCCGACCGTGTCCGTTGTGGATGAGATGGAAATTTTGCACAAAGACTATGGCATTGAGAGTTTTCATTTTACGGACCCTGTTCTCAACGTTCCCAGCGGTCACCTTGAGGGGATCTGTGAGGAGATACTTCGCCGAAAGCTCAAGATTCGGTGGGACGGGTTCATGCGGGAAGACCAGCTTAATGAAAAGAACGTCGCTCTGTTTGAAAGGGCAGGGTGTGAATGTTTTTCCTTCTCCCCAGACGGTCTGTGCCAGGAATCGCTGGATGTCTTAGGCAAAAATCTTAGTGAGGCACAGATCTTAAAAGCAGCAAATCTGGTCGCTCAAACGGACGTAGTCAGTGTCTATCATTTTATGGTCAATGTGCCTGGAGAAACGGAAAAGACCTGTGAAAAAGGTATCCAATTTGTTGAGCGACTTTATGAATTACACAGTAAAAAAAAGAATCTGGGCACCATCATTTTGAATAATATTCGCATTCTACCTGGCACTGTGATCGAAGGGATGGCCAGGGAGAACGGGGTCATCGATGCAGAAACGGATCTGCTCTACCCGACTTATTACAACCCCAAACCGTTTAATACCTTCAGATACAAGCTGGAAACACTTCAGCAATGCAGAAACGTATTCATGTGGCAGGGAGTTGAGTAGTTAAATGAAGATACTTTTATTGGAACACCCACGAACCGTCTGCCCTGAACGATGTAAC
>JAJYAS010000220.1 GCA_021779415.1 Bacillota bacterium | reverse complement strand
TCTAGAGTTAGCAGAAATTCATCGTCGTGTCATTGAGGAAGAAGGACCTGCTCTGCTCTTCAAGCGTGTTAAGGGAAGCACCTTTCCGGTGGTTACCAATTTGTTTGGAACCCGTCGGCGTGTTGACTTAGCAATCGGACCAAAGCCAGAGGAGACGGTACAACGCGCGGTCTCGGCTTTGCATCGTTTACTTCCTCCGAAACCTTCCGTACTTTGGCAGGAAAAAGACTGGATCCTTTCCTTGGGGAAAAGTGGGCTACGCTCTGTTAATCCGAAGTCCGCTCCGGTCCTTGAAGTCAGGCAACAGGTCGTGGACTTAACACAACTCCCTGTGCTTACGAGTTGGCCGGAAGATGGTGGTCCCTTCGTAACCTTACCCTTAGTCTATACAGAACACCCTGAGACTAGAGAACATAATTTAGGCATGTATCGCATACAAATTCATGGTCGCAATCAGACCGGAATTCACATGCAGATTCATAAAGGTGGAGGGTTTCATTATTATGAAGCAGAACGTTTGGGACAAGACCTCCCCATGACTCTTTTCTTAGGAGGGCCACCAGCTCTGATTCTTTCCGCCATAGCCCCTCTGCCGGAAATGCTGCCTGAGCTTATTTTCTCTTCTTTTTTAATGGGGGACAAACTCTCGCGGGTTCAGATTCCTACCCATCCCCATGCACTCATTGCTGAAGCAGAATTTGCCATTTGTGGGACAGTGCCTGCTCACATTCGCAAGCCGGAAGGGCCTTTTGGGGATCATTACGGTTACTACTCCCTCACTCATGATTTCCCGGTTTTCAACGTACATAATGTTTACCATCGGAAGGATGCAATTTACCCGGCTACGGTAGTAGGGAAACCCCGTCAAGAAGATTACTTTATTGGTGAATATCTGCAGGCCTTGCTCTCACCGATGTTTCCATTGGTCATGACTGGAGTTAAGGCGCTCTGGACGTATGCTGAGACAGGTTTTCACGCGCTAGCTGCCGCTATAGTCAGGGAGAGTTATCAGCGTGAAGCTTTGGCCCACGCCTTTCGAATTTTAGGCGAAGGACAGCTTACTTTGACAAAGTTCTTAATCTTAACTGATGTCCAACTCAACTTGCAAGATTTCAGAACCCTCTTAGAAGCAGTCTTGGCTCGTTTTGAACCGGAATCAGACCTTCTAATTCTCAATGAAACCTCAATGGATACATTAGACTACACGGGCCGACGACTGAATCATGGAAGCAAAGCCATTATGTTAGGGTTAGGAACAATCAAACGCGACTTGCCACGTCATTTCGAAGGTGGGACGCTCCCCAGCATAAAAGGGCTTAAATCCTTTTGTGCAGGGTGTTTGTTACTAGAGGCACCCCCGTATGATGAGGCCCCTGAACTTGCAAATAACTTGTTACCGCATCTTCAAACTGAACTATTCAAGGATTGGCCCCTGGCTATTTTCGTTGATGATTTAGCCCTTGCCTCAGATCCTACTGGTTTCCTATGGCAGGTCTTTACTCGTTTTGACCCCGCACATGATATTTATGCCAGAACAGAGGTGAAACAGCACAGTTTAGTCTACCATGGCCCGATTTTGATCGATGCCCGGATGAAACCAGGTTATCCTGGAGAGGTACTTCCGGACGAAGCAACAGTAAATCTCGTCGATCGACGCTGGAAAGAGTATGGACTGACCCGCCGTTCTTGATCAAGTTGGTTCTTCAGATGAGATTATCGAAGGCTCTAATAATCCCATGACCTTTTTCAAATCACGGATGGCCTGATTTACCAATGTTTGAAGTTCTGTTTTCTGTTCAGTTAACTGTTGTATTTGTTCCTCAGTTTGGATGATTTCCATCCGCTTTTCTATCAGCATCGTCTCTACTTCAAGTTCCTTTGATTCTGAAATGCGATTTGCTTCATCAAGTATAGTTTCACTTTCACTACGGGCAGATTGCATAAGCTCATCTGCCTGCTTGGTGGCTTCTTCCTTCACCTGATTAGCTATGCGTTGGGCACTCAGAAGGGCATCCCTTAGGTCCATTTCAATCGTTTCATAGTATTTGAGTCGATTTCCCCATTCTGAGTTCTGTTCCCGTAAGCTGTTAATTTGTAAGCGCAGTTCTTTGTTCGCTGCACTTGCTTCGGAAAACTGACGGTCTATTTCTGACCACGCTTGATCGACAGCTTCCGAATCATACCCACGGATAACTCGCTTAAAGTCTGGTGTTTCCATAGTCTATACCCTCCTATTTCACTTTTTATTTATAATGTACCATTTTCTAAGCTATTCGTGTAGTGCCATTCGACCCATGAAAGTGGTCTTTGTGGTTTATTTTTATTAAATACAATTATAAAATTAATTAAACAAACTAAAATACTAAAAACAAAAAGACCGTGCATAATTTACGGTCTTTTTGCACATCCTGAAATTGTTATTTGGAATAGCTTTTAAAAAAGGAGGGACTTAAGATGCAACTAAATGAAATGGAAATGAAGAAAATCCTCGACCAAGGTATGATAACCCGAAGTATTATTGAAAGCGAAACTGCCATGAAAAAATGTCAGATGTACGTTGAGCTGGCAAAAGACCCTGCTGTGAAAGGATTTTTTAAAGAACAAGCCAAAGGATTAGAAGACGTTGTGGGATATTTTAACAAAGGAATGAGTGAACTACAATAGAAAGGAGGGGTAGAAGATGAGTCAATTTTCGGACTTGGATATGCTCTATGATTATGAAAAAGACGCTGCAAGTGCTGCAATGGGATACATGACATTGGCCACTCGCGCCCATCATGGTGACCTGAGACAGATCTACTTACGCTTAGCTAACGAAGCGACCAATGCCCATAGTAAAGTCAGCAAGTTGATTAACCAAAATGGTGGCATTGCCTGAGCGAGGAAGGCTGACGTTAAAGAAACCGGGAAGATTACTTCCCGGTTTCTTTATTTCCACCAACCTGAAATTAGGCCTTCATTAATCTTAGTAAAGGAATAAATTGTAGCCTCATTAATACGAAAGAGTTGTTGCTCAAAACGAACAATACCCTTGTCTGTATAATATTGTAGAGCAAAATCTTCTTCTGTATGGTAGTTGGAGGGTGAGCGATGTAAGGTAACATATTGTACTTTTTGATTTTCTAAAGAGATTGAGGCTTGTTCCGATGAAGTTAGAGGGGTGGCATGCTGCAAATTGTGCATTAACTCTTGGATTTGACTTTGGTTAGTAAAGTAATAAGGATGAAATGGATCCTCACTATTCAATATACCCAGCATTGTAATTGCATGAGGTCTAAGCTCGCTGTTGGGCATATTAAGTGTTTTGAAAGGATCAAGCCAACTTTCTTGGTAAGTGGACGGGCCGAAAATAGTGGCGACTACAAGTAAAAGGACACATATACTAATAGTTTTTTTATGCTTTTTCATCCTCGTAAAGCGCATTCGCCAAGAAAAGATAACGGCAGAAAACGAAGGCATTATTACCCTCCTTTAGACCGTGAATAGGTAGTCTAACCTGCAATTTGGCGTGATCGATAAAGTTCTGTTTTACGCCTAATGCGTTGGATTGCGTTGTCTAAAGACTTTGGATGAAGTCCTAAGTGTTGAGATACTTCACGTTGTTTGAACCCTTGAATGAAATAATGTTCGAATACTAGGCGTTCAAGATTTGACAAGTCATTATTTAAGGCTTGAATCATTGAATGGGCTTCCTCATTAGCAATAACCATTGCTGCAGGATCTTCGATGTTCGGTAAAAGTTCTAAAAAACTAGTTTCCTCTGACTCTGAAAGCACATTATTGAGGGAGTATGCCTCATTCAAGTTGACATGTTTTTGGCGTGTGTATTTACGGATGCTATCAATGAGCTTGCGTTTAACGACCATTCTTAAAAAATGAAGGAAGGGAATATCTAACTTTGTGTCATAAGATAATATTGCTCTATAAATCGCAATGCGTCCCTCTTGAATAAGATCCTCATAATCTGCCCGAGGTAAAAAATATTTACACGCAATCATACGAACTTCTGGTTCATAGTGTTGAATAATCTCGTTTAAAGCTTCTTCGTCACCTGAGCGCGCTGCTTCAAGCATGGCCGTTTCCTTATCTAGGGCACTAATGTTAGAAGTCATAGCACTCAACTCCTTGTCAAAATTTAGACATAACCATCTTACTAAGTCTAATAAAGATTATGCATTTTGACAACGATTATTTTGTGGACAATATTCCATATTCCTACAGTGTAAAATGTCATCACGTACGGCTATATTCTAAAAGGATTTGAGCAAGTTAGCAGTTTCGATGGCTGTCATTGCAGCATCGAAGCCTTTATTACCTGCTTTGGTTCCTGCGCGTTCAATCGCTTGTTCAATACTATCGGTGGCTAAGACCCCGAAAATTACAGGCACCCCGGTAGTGAGTCCCACTTGGGCAATTCCCTTGCTGACCTCATTACTAACAAGATCAAAATGAGGAGTGGCACCGCGAATGACAGCACCAAGACAAATAACTGCGTCGTAGCGTTTAGAATTCGCCATTTTTTGGGCTACAAGAGGAATTTCAAAGGCACCTGGGACCCAAGCTAATTCAATATCGTCTTCAAGAACTCCATGTCGGAGTAAGGCATCAATCGAGCCTCCGACTAGTTTACTTGTAATAAATTCATTAAAACGTGCGGCAATAATTCCAATCTTAAGTCCTTGAGCTACTAAATTTCCTTCATACGTTTTCATCAATCAAACATCCTTTCTTGAAGTGAGTCGAATGGTTTTTAGTGAACGCTAGTTAAATAATGTCCCATTTTTTGTTTTTTAGTGCAAAGATATTTGGAGTTTTCCGGTTTGGACGGTATCTCTACCGGAACTCGTTCCACGACGTTCAAACCATAGCCTTCGAGGCCTACTATTTTTCGCGGATTATTGGTCATTAAGCGTACCTTTGAAATCCCGAGATCGGCTAAAATCTGAGCGCCAACACCATAGTCACGCAGGTCTTCCGGAAATCCCAAAGCGAGATTAGCTTCTACAGTGTCTTTGCCCTCTTCCTGAAGCTTATAGGCCCTGAGTTTATTCAATAACCCTATTCCTCGGCCTTCTTGGCGCATATAGAGCAACACACCGCGTCCTTCACGTTCGATTTCTTCTAGTGCGGCAGTGAGCTGGTCTCCACAATCACAGCGTAGGGAATGAAATACATCCCCAGTGAGACATTCCGAGTGAACCCGGACGAGCACTGGATTCCCATCGTCAACTGTCCCTTTAACTAACGCTATGTGTTCTTCTCGATCAAGAATGCTGAGATAACCGACGGCTCGAAAGTCGCCAAATCCTGTAGGAAGATTAATGCTGTCGACCCTTTCAATAAGTTTTTCCGATTGGCGTCGATAACTGATAAGGTCTTTAAGAGTAATAATTTTAAGATTGTGTTTTTCTACGAAAAGCAACAAATCGGGTACTCTCGCCATAGTTCCATCTGTGTTCATTATCTCGCAAATCAATCCTGCCGGCTGAAGCCCAGCAAGGCGCGCTAAATCAACAGACCCTTCCGTGTGTCCTGCACGAACTAAGACTCCGCCATCGCGAGCTTGAAGTGGAAAGATATGTCCTGGACGGTGTAATTCTGTTGGTTGGCTGTGAGGGTCTGCTAGGATTTTGACGGTTGCTGCACGTTCAAAAGCGGAGATCCCAGTGGAACTTTCAACAGAATCAACACTTACCGTAAAGGCAGTCCCATGGGGATCTGTGTTCTCGGTGACCATCGGTTCAAGTTGCAAGGCATGAATTCGATCCTTAGTCATGGGAACGCATATTAGCCCTCGACCATGGGTTGCCATAAAATTAATGGCTTCTGGGGTAGCCATTGCAGCGGCCATGACAAGATCCCCCTCGTTCTCGCGATCTTCGTCATCCACCATAACAATCATTTTACCTTGTCTAATATCTTCTAAAGCTTCTTCAACTGTGTTAAATGACATATATATTCACTCCCTCGTATAATTAATTCGATTTAAACAATAGATCAAATAAATCCGTGTTCAGCTAAGAAACCAAGAGAAAGATTTTCCTTAGTTTTGCCATAGGAAGTGTTCAGTCCCATAAAACGAGCAACATATTTGCCAATGAGATCTGTTTCCAAGTTAACGCTTGCGCCGATTCTTTTTAATCCTAGCGTAGTTTCCGTAAACGTATGGGGAATTAGGGAGACTGTAAAATAATCAGCTTCGACATCAATGATCGTCAGAGAAATTCCGTCGATCGCAATTGATCCCTTTGGCAACATTGCGGAAAGGAGGGCAGGAGGAGCGCTGATTTCGTAGACTTGCGCGATGCCCCAAGGGG
>JAJYAS010000219.1 GCA_021779415.1 Bacillota bacterium | reverse complement strand
TCTTGTCTTTACATTTTTAGGATTTATGAGATAATTGAGACAATTGATGAACGACCATTCACTATCTGGGAAGAAAGGTGTGAAAATCATGTCCCTATTACTCAATCCTCAAAACTATGAAAGCCCCCAAACAGATCTTCAATCTAAAAGAGTGATGGAGAAAACCATTCAATTTTTCGAGGAGAAAGGGCTAACAAGCATCAAAGAAGATGACCAAGCAAGCCGTTGGTATACTGATTTCATGAAATTTCTCAAAAAAGAACGCATTTTTTCTACCTTATTAACCCCTGCTGGTTATGGGGCCTCCGACTCACGGTTTGACCTAAGTCGAGTCTGTGAATTCAACGAAATCACTGCCTTCTATTCGTTGTCTTATCAATACGCGTACCAAGTTAGCATTCTTGGACTTGGCCCTATTTGGATGGGAGATAATGAAAGGGCTAAACACAAAACGGCTCAGTTACTGATCGACGGTGGAATTTTTGCCTTTGGTCTGTCCGAAAAAGCACACGGTGCCGACCTCTATAGCAATGAAATGGCATTATCCAAGACCAGCGAAGGAAACTACCTAGCTAACGGCGGGAAATACTATATTGGCAACGCTAATGTGGCTGCCCTAGTCTCTACCTTCGCACGTTACAAAGACACTAAGGATTATGTCTTTTTTGTAGTTGATAGCCAGCATCGCAACTATAAATTAATCAAAAAAATCTCCACCTCTGGCGTCCGTGCAGCCTATGTCGGAGATTATGACCTTATCGATTACCCGATCACTTCTGATGACATCCTTTCTAGTGGTCCTTTAGCTTGGGATTCAGCTCTATCCACAATCAACATTGGGAAATTTCAATTGGGTTTTGCCTCCATTGGGATTTCTACTCACGCTTATTATGAAGCCCTTAATCATGCCTCAAATCGAGAATTATATGGCAAAAAGGTCACCGAATTTCCACATATTCAGAAAATCTTTACAGAATCCTATGCTCGACTGATCGCCATGAAACTTTACGCTCTTAGAAGTTTAGATTATTTCCGTTCTGCTTCTGATCAGGACAGACGCTATTTGCTTTTTAATCCCATTCAAAAAATGAAAGTAACAACCCAAGGAATGAAAATTATTGAAATGCTTCTCGATGCTATCGCTGCCAAAGGGTTTGAACAAGACACCTATTTCGAGACCGCTATTCGAGATATTGGCATGATCCCCCGCTTAGAAGGGACAACTCATGTCAACATTGCCCTTGTCATCAAGTTCATTAATAATTACTTTTTTAATCCCGAAAATTTCCCAACAGTCCCCAAGCGGGATGAGCCAGCTGACGATAGTTACTTATTTCGTCAGAAAGCCGGAAAACTTGCCTCGGTCCGTTTCCCTGACTACCGCTTGGCCTATGAACAAGTTCAAGTCCCTAATGTAACTGTCTTCAAAGAACAAATTGAACTTTTCCGTTCCTTCTTAGAACAAGCCAGTCCAAACCCTGAACAACTTAAAAATATCGATTATATGCTTGCACTGGGGGAAATGTTTACCTTGATTGTCTATGCCCAGTTAATTCTCGAAAATTCTAAGATCCATTCCATCTCTTCAGCGTTACTCGATGAGATTTTTAACTTCCTAGTTCGCGACTTCGCTCAATTTGCTTTGACTCAACTTTCCAATTACGATAATTCTGAGCAGCAAGAAGAATTCTTGAAATCTATGCTGAAAAAGCCAATCCTGAACCCTACAACTGTGCAATCCCTTTGGGAGAATGAAGTGAAACCTCTACAAGGAGCCTATCAAAATACGTAAGCCCTTAATATTAAAGACTTTTCAAATTGATATTCATGAAGAACCCCGACTTTGCGAAGTGGGGGTTCTTCATGAATTTAAAGTTCACTTAAGCTATCAAACCCTTTGGGATGGTTCTTGTGCCAATTCCAAGCAGATTGAATAATCTGCCCTAAACTATCAAATTGTGGCTTCCAACCTAACTCCTCCTGTGCCTTTCTCGAGGAGGCCACCAAAATGGCAGGGTCCCCGCCGCGACGCGGGACTATTTGTAAAGGGATGGAATGTCCTGTGATTTCCCTTGCCTTTTCGACAACTTCCCTTACTGAAAACCCTTCTCCATTGCCCAGGTTATATACTGCACTTTCCCCAGTTTTCCTAAGTTTCTGTAAAGCAAGCCAATGTGCATTAGCCAAATCTGTTACATGTATATAGTCTCGAATACACGTTCCATCGACTGTTGGATAATCATCACCGAAGACCGCTAGAACATCTCTTTGCCCTGCGGCCACTTGCAAAATAATGGGGATCAAATGACTTTCCGGTCGATGATCTTCGCCAATATGTCCATCTACATGTGCGCCCGCAGCATTAAAGTATCGTAAAGCGACACTCTGTGTCCCGTAGGCTTGCTCACACCATTTCAACATAGTTTCGATGGCGAGTTTAGTTTCACCATAGGGATTCGTTGGCACCTTACGATCCGTTTCTCTTATGGGAATACTTTCCGGCTCTCCGTAGGCTGCAGCCGTTGAAGAGAAGACAATTTTTTTAACCCCAAATTTCACCATACAGACTAGTAATCTTTGAGCTGTAATCAAATTATTATCATAATATTTAAGAGGTTCTTGTACACTCTCCCCAACTAGAGAATCTGCCGCGAAATGGATAACCGCCTCAATATCATGATTTGAGAAAACCTTTTCAAGTATCTCGGAATCCCGAATATCTCCTTGGTAAAAAGCCCCTGACAGAACGGCATTACGATGCCCTTTTTGAAGATTGTCTAATACAACGATTTCTTCACCCTTATCTATAAATTCTGCAACCGTATGACTTCCGATATAGCCGGCTCCCCCCGTAACCAAAACCGCCATCCTATTCCCTCCTGAGTATTTCAAGCTCAATTGTGCCTTATAATCGTTGACGATTGGATTTAGCATAACAATTTAAACTATTTAATTCTTCTTAAATTGCTTTGTTTTTTAGTTCTTGATAAAGGATATACTTTATCAGCTTTGGTTTTTCGTTTTCTTTGTGCCTCGCGACGTTGATATTTTAACCCATAAGCAAACAATAATACAACTCCCAAGGCAATCGCAGACGTCACATAGCCCATATGCTTCAACCCTTCCGTCCCTATCTCCTTCAACTGTCTATACTTCAAATCTATCATACGCCGTTGCTCGTTAAAGTATCATCCCTATTCTAACGATTAAAGCTGTATTCCGGAAATTTCTTTAGAAATTTAAGCACCCTAGAGAATTCATCCCCAGAGTGCATGTTTTCTACTCGAACTGTATGGCAGCCCCCACAGTTCCCGGGCCAGTGTGAACACCAATGACAGATCCAACCTGAGTAAACACAGTAGTCTGAAGTTGAAAGGCATTTTCCAAAACTTCTTTTAAATAGATTCCAGCTTGTAGAGCGGCGCCATGCGCGACAGCCAAATGGATAGGTTTCCTTCCCTTTGTTAAATCCTGAAAAGCTTGAACCACACTATCTAAAGCCTTCTTCTGACTGTGAGCCTTTCCTGAATTGTGATACACTCCATCGTCCCCAACTCTAATAATAGGTTTAATATTTAAGAGTGACCCCATGAAACCTTGAACCTTTCCAATTCGACCACCTTTTTGCAAGTATTCCAACGTATTCAACGTAAAAAGAGTTTCTATGTTCTTTCTAGCCTTGCCAAGGTTATTCAAAATCCCGCTAATATCTTGACCCTCTCTAATATTCTTAGCTGCCTCCATGATCATTAAACCCGCACCTAAACTTATCGTTTTAGAATCAACGAGGTGGATCTTTTCTTTAAACTTCTCTTTGGCCAGATAAGCGGCATTAAATGTACCGCTAAGGGCCGATGAAATATGAACAGATATTACTTCGTGATACTCTTCAAGCAACTTACTGTATAAACAACCGAACTCCTCGGGTGTCGGTTGTGACGTTTTGGGAAGCACTACATCCGCTTGTAAACGCCTGTAGAATTCTTCGCTGGTTAGTTCTTCATCAGAGTATTCTTGTTCGCCAAACCTTACTTTCAGAGGGATTATATGAATATCACACTCTTTAATAATTTCTGCTGTTAAGTCAGCGGTACTGTCAGTCACCAGGGCAATTTTTTTCATATAAAACCCTCCGTGTTATCCTTAATATTTGAGTCATCAACTGTCCTTATACCGAAGTTACTAAGATATCTTAGTAACTTCGGTATAATACTTTGAAATCCTTTAGTTTACTAAAAAAAATTTCGAACAGTTAAACTATTCTCCGTTTTCCTTATCTTTCAGGCATAAAAAGGGGCTGATGCTTACGAACCCTCAGTTCGTTTGCAACAGCCCCTTTAAGACTTTCTCTTTAATGATTAGGTTATTTTTTACCAATACTCTTAGATTCGTACCCTTGAGCTAAAGCTTCATCATAATAATCAAACACCTTGTCTTGTAACGTACCTACGCAATCGGGACAAACGCAATAACAAACCTTTTCGGATAGGCCCTCCTCAGTGGGTGCAAAATACCCCCTATTAGTTTGAAATTTAATAGTGACGATATTCATAGACACAATCCGCTATTTTCAAGTCAAAAGCTCTTATAACGAGTACGAAGAGTTTGAGATATTTCTCGTAACAACGAAAACGAGTGGTTGACACTAGTTGTTCCATCCCCATTAATAAGGCAACAACGGGAAGGGGCTAACCAAGAACGGTCAAAGATTAAGTCATCATCCAAGCCATGTTGATTAAGAAACTTCCATAATTCGCGCAGTCGAGCAGTTAGAGATTCCGCAGTCTCCAGACTTAATTCGCTGGTTAAAGTCGGAATAATTCCCCAAGCTATTATTTTGCCACGTCGCAGAAATTCTTTTACTTCATCTATATAACGCACGAAGATGTGGCCCCAAGTAAAAGCATCCACAGATAGGATATCAATATCCGCGTTTAGGAGAAAAGCCCAGTCAGGATTACCACATAAATGAACACCCTTAGGTCCCGGCAGTTTTGACAAGAAAGCTCGATATTCTATTTGGGCGACTTCAGACGTATAAGCACTCAACGAGTTGAAAATCATTTCTAAGCCTGGTTCATCCAACCAAACAAAGGGGTTTGGATGAATCTGTTTTAATTGATGATATTGCCAACTAATCTTATGCCCAAGAAAGTCGTAAAGAATCTCGCGGACAAAGTCGTTATAAATCATGGGTTTCCGCTCTTCATCACATATCTTCAGCCCAAAACTAATGGGACCAACCGTTTGTCCGTGAACCATTTTATAGGGAGACAAGTCCTCCGCCAAAAATCCCCTAAACGCTGCAGATGATTCAACAGATAGGGCAAAGTGATCAGACATATTACTGGCCTCAAGATATTCATCCAGCTCCTCAGCAAAACGTGTTTGGGAGAAATGGAGACTTTTGTTTACTTCATCCACTATGATCCCAGGGAAATGCTCAGCAAATTGAGCATACATATCTTCCTTGAATCGAAAGCGCGGCAATTGGGGCCAAAAGGGAATATCTAAAGTTAGCGCCAGTTTTTGAGCCTCTGCTAAATCTGTATGCGGCAAGATACCCATGGCAGTTGTTAAAGCTTGACCTGGAAGCACTATTACTATACCTCCTTCCTTGGTAGTCAGAATAGTTTTATAATTACTTACCTTGAATTGTACCAAACCCTATTCTAACTTATCGTGACTAGGATCACAGAAGCTTTAAAAACCTCTTGGAAACTATTCCTTAATCACAATAACCCTTAAAGCGCAACTTTCTTAGATGTTCCTCTAGAATAGCCTCTAAATCAATCCCATATTGCTCTTCCAGAACAAACATCATCGTGACAGCTGTCTGTGCAACATCAACTAATTCTCGGGCCACCATTTGCATGGCTTCTTCTTCTTCCAAGCATTGTTGCTCTCCACTCAGGCCCCTTAGTTTACCTATTGCCTGAGCTAACTCACCAGATTCCTCCATAATCTTTAGTGCTGTGCTTTCTAAGGAAGGACTTAAGCGGTTTAAACGTGGCAATGTCACCGTTTTAGAAACAAGCGGTTGTTTGTCAGCTTTATTATTTGTAGTCATTTCTCCCACTACCTCTCGATTTCTCAGATCTATCAAACAATCTTGGTTTATTATAGCACCTGTAAGCAAATTTATTGATCCGTTAGCCTATCTTAACCGATAGAAAAAGCTCCCCTACTTTAGTAAGGGAGCCACAATCTTAACCCGATTATATCTTATTTCTGCATTCCTAAAAAGACCTTTTCCGGGGTAATCGGCAAATGATTTTCTCTGACTCCCACTGCATTATAAATCGCATGAGAAATGGCAGGCGGTGGGGTATTTGCCAC
>JAJYAS010000218.1 GCA_021779415.1 Bacillota bacterium | reverse complement strand
TGACTTTTGTGACAATTTGGCAACCCCTCTGAAACTCAGCCTCCGAATCTACTCCTGTTAATAAACACACTGTGAATATCTTTTCTGTTATTTGGTCAATCCACTCTTCAATTCGTGGATCATGATGAAAATAGGTCTCCACACTTATCCACCTCCTGAAAATATACCTTTTGATAGCTATGCTTGTTTCTTGGATGGTATGAATATCCAGATGAAATTACCTTTATGTTTCTAATTAACAAAAAGCTCCTCGGAAATTTTCCGAGGAGCTTTTTGTTAATTAGATTCGCCTACTACCGTAGGCTTTAGCGTGAACGGAAGACTTTAAGATAGGAATCCGCATAGATGCTCTTATTAAGTAGAATTTGGGCAGTCGCCGCTACATCTACAAGATCATCGTCGTTAGCATCCATAATGGCTGCATCAAGTCCGGATGCAATGGCCATTGCAAGGTAGGTTCGATTAATTAAATTACGGTCAGGTGACTTTTGCGATACGTTCGATAAGCCAAGAACTGTACGTGGCGCAGGGTTTGCCAACATTTTTACTTGACGTAAGCTTTCTAATACTTCTGGTGCATGCTCCTGAGCTACGTTAACAGGAAGAATTAGGGGATCAATGAAGAGGTCTTCCATCGGCAAGCCGTATTCATCTGCTGCAGCTACCAATTCCATGGCAAAAGCCACTCTGTTCTCAGCGTTTTTGGGAATACCTACCTTATCCATGGTCAAACCGATAACACCAGCGTTATATTGTATTGCCATTGGAAAAACTCGTTCAATTTTCACTTGTTCTGCTGGGCAAGAATTAATAATCGCAGGGCGTTTACATACTTTTAAGCCAGCTTCGATCGCATTATAGTTCGTTGAGTCTAAGACAAGGGGGAGCTCTGAAACTTCTTGAATGACATTAACCATCCACTCATAGGCTGCGACACGCTCTTCAGTTGGGATAGCAGGACCTGAATTAACGTCAAGGTAGTGTGCTCCACCTTCTTGTTGCTTAACAGCCCAGTATTGTAAGGGCTTTGGATCTTTATTTCGAAGTGCTTCTCCAATATCAGTAAACATCCCATTAATTCGTTCGCCAAATATAAGCATTCGTTCACGACCTTTCATTTTTTTAGAAATTCATGTCTCATGAATATCTATTTGTTGATCAAATCGGCGATGTTCTTCTGGACTAAACGTACTGCAGCTGGGTTACGCATTACAAGAATACTAGCTCCAACTTGCAACATAGCGGAAGCGGTTAATGCTTCCCAAAGTACGCCACGGTCTTGAAGATCACCCCAGCCAGGAAATTCATCGGCAGACACGTTTGCTTCTTTGCAACGATTAGATTCGTAACCAACGGTACATATCATGGGCATAGAAAGCATTTTGTCATTGGCTAATGCCCCTAAGCGGGCCCGTTCCATAATAGAATACGCATACTCGATACCGAAGCCAAGTCCTCCGATCATAGGGTCAATGACAATTTTATTTAAGGGGAGTCCCATTTCATTGATTAAGATATTAAGCTGTTTACAGATATTGATATCAAGAGGTGAACGTGCAATCACAGTATGTTTGTGAACCATCGCAGCAGCAGCGATGGATTTGTAGTTATCCTGTTCAGCGAGGCCAAGCAAGAGGTTTTCCCCACTTGTAGCTTCCGCAATAGCAGCTATAACCTCGTTATTCTTATTATCATCATCGCACCCTGCAACGATGAGCGGCACTCCAACAGCTGCCAAGACCTCTTTCACGATACGTGTACAATCTTCTGGAGAACGATTTTCACCTTCTGGGTCTGCTCCAATTAGCTTCAAATAGATAACATCCGCGCCATACTCATCTACACATTTTTTTGCCCAAGCACCCGGGTTATTTAAAACATCACCAAATTGATTTTTAATCGTATCGTTCCAATCAGGGACGATGTCATTGACTTCCATGGCAATTACGGGACGATTCTGCATTTGTCCTTCAAAATGGAGAAAAGGTAAGGTACTATCCCCGCCAACTGAAACTGTAGAGGTTCTTGTTCCTCCTTGTTCAGGAGTTGCTCCTAGTACAACCTCTCCGACTTTACTAGAATATCTTTCTTTCACTAATGCTACGGACATGAACTTCTCTCCTTTCTAGTTAAAGATTCCGGCTCGGTTTAAAATAGTTTCAACAGCCTTAACCGAGACGGCATCATCAGGCAAATCAAATAATGGTTTACCCGCCAAGTCATATTCCACCACTAACGGATCTAACGGAATGTCTCCAATAAGAGTGAGTCCTGTACGTTCGATTTCTTCGCTTAAGGATTCTAGACTGCCCTCTGTGGTTTTGGTTACGACCAAATAGATGGTATTTACAGCAGACTTAAGACCCCTAATGAGATCGTGAACCCGGCCCGCGGAACGTATACCCCGTGCCGACGAATCACTGATTACGAACATCTCGTCAATATGGGGTATCGTACGACGACTAATATGTTCCAAACCAGCTTCTGAATCTACAGCCACAAAGTCATAGTTCTCTCCGATGCTCTCAAGATGTTTGCGCAAAAGATCATTAGGATAGCAATAACACCCTGCCCCTTGTGGACCTCCCATAACGAGAAGATCAATATCTTTGGACTCAACTAGAGACTGTTGAAGTTTATATTCGATAAAGATATTTTTTGCCATTCCAGAAGGGATTGCTTTGGGGTCTTTACTTTCTTCAAGCAATTCGGAAATAGTTGTTGTAATGGTTAATCCTAAAGCCTCATCCAAGTTTGCATTCGGATCTGCATCGACAGCGAGAATTGAAATTCCCTTTTTTCGATGAACCATTTGCCTTAGTAATAAAGCGGTGAATGTGGTTTTCCCTACGCCACCTTTACCAGCAACTGCTACATATTTTGCCATGTGGAAGACCTCCAATTATAACGTTATTGACAAGATGGAAATAGGGATAAATCCGTATGCGGTAAAAACAGAGCAGAAACATACTCATCCATGAATGTCGCTCCAACCGAAAGCTCAACATAGGTCATTTTCCGTCCCAATTCCTCTGCTTCACGCCACGCATTCTGTGAGAGTAGTGCAAGGCGCGCTCCTTTAACGGAAGAATTCCCGATAAATTCAAACCGATCAGTTTCTATATCTGGAAGCAGTCCAATTTGAACAGAGTCGTGCACATTGAGGTAATTACCGAATCCTCCAGCAATAACGATCCGACTGATCATTTCAATGTCTACCGCAACCATGTTGAGTAATGAGCGGATACCGGCATAGATGGCCCCTTTAGCTCGGATGACATTCTTAACATCATTTTCTGTGATCACCACATCTTTTTTTCCACCAGATTGATGAGCCCAAGCTAGTACAAATCCTTTGTCATCCGGAGTAGCCCTTATCCGTTCCGAACCCGAGTGATGACCCAATTGAAAATTTCCAGCGCGGTCAATGATACCTGCTCCGAGTAGTTTGGCTATACAATCCACAAGGCCTGATCCACATATTCCTACAGGGGGAATGTTATTAATCACTTTGAGGGATACATCTAACGTCTCTGAATCAATAATAACTCGTTCAATCGCTCCTGGCATCGCACGCATACCAAATGTGATCCCGCCACCTTCAAAGCTTGGGCCTGCTGAACAAGCACAAGTAACGAGCCAATCTTGGTTTCCGAGGACGATTTCCCCATTTGTTCCAATATCTATAAAGAGAATAATATCTTCCCCATTGGCCAAATCTGTGACCAGTGTTCCAGCTACAATATCTCCACCGACATAACTAGCCACAGAAGGATAACAATGTACTAAAGCTTCAGGTATCATATGGAGCCCAATCTCCCTAGCGGGAACAGAAGGAACACTTGTCATTGTGGGAATATAGGGCTCTAACCGGATGTATCGAGGATTCACACCAAGAAATAATTGTGTCATTGTGGTATTACCAGCTACTATTGCTGAAGAAATATCCATATTGCTTATAGATTTTCGAGCAATAATCTTGTCAATAAGCTCATTGATAGTGTCCACGACTGCGTGCTGAATTCCTAGTAAGTGCTCCTCATTTTCTACTGCATACACTATACGAGAAATAACGTCATCGCCGTATTTGGCTTGTTTATTGTATGATCCCTGCTGTTCCTCAATTTCTCCAGTCAAGAGATTGATAAGGTAGACGACAACTGTAGTGGTTCCAATATCAATTGCCAGTCCATATGGGGGATGATCGTTTCCTGGTTCCACACGAGTGACGGTAAAACCAGAATCAATCTCTGTTAAAGTAACAGACACATCCCAGTTTGTTTTACGAAGTGATTCTGGCAGATGTTTCAGAACGGATAACGGTATGTGAATGGGTTTGTCTTCTGCCTTCAAGACACGACGCAACTCCATATTCAGACGGGCCCAATCACTCGTATTCTCCGTTAAGGTTGGCACGGATAGTGAAATCCTAAGCTTAGTCGCTAAAGGGTGATGCCCGAACCTTTCGAGTAAATCATGTTTGCTTTCTTGCAAAATTCCCTTATGGACATCCCCCATTAAAACCTGATGTTCTTGTAACCGGGATTCTGGTGGAACCTCAATTGTCATATCCCCTTGGATCATAGTTTGGCAGGCTAGCCTAACGCCTTTGGAAATTTGCTCGGGTGTTAAGTTTCCGGTCCCAGTCACTAAGGGATCCCCACTTAGAACGACAACTTTACAAGCACCGCAAGTGCCCTTACCACCGCACCCTGATTTAATGAAAATTTCCGCTTTAGCAGCCGCTTCGAGCAGCGATGTACCGTCCTCAACATCAATTATGCGATCCTCGGGCATGAATTTAATTTGAAATGGGGGCATCGTTTTCACTTCCTTACTCTACCAAGAAATCCCTTTTCACGAGTTTCATGTAAGAGATCATCTTTGTGTTGTCTCTTCATAGTTTAGCTGATGTCAATTCAAAAGATTTTAGGAAAGGGTTTTTGAGAAAGAAAGAATTCCGCTGGATTCCCGTGGCCCTACAATAACTTTAAAACCAGTTAGTTCTGCGAGTTTACCCGAGATTACAGCAACATAGCCAGGTATTATAACATTGCGATGTTTTACTTTATCAGCGATGCCGCAAGCAACCATTGCTTCAGCGATTTTCTCGGGTTCAAATTTTCCTGCTGCATATGCAGTGAGAACTGAAGTTCCGTCGGTATCGATAGGCAGAATATAGCTAGGAATTTTGGAGGTTTCCACTTCACCCTCTACACTGTAGTATGTTAGAGAGAAGTTTGTAGTAATGTAAAATGGCGAATTTTCGTTAACTTCCCCCACTGAATGGAGAATGGGCTCAACTTGAATTGGTTTCTGCGGATCAGTATAAAGGTTTTGACGTAAGGTCATTAAGGGGAGAAGATGAGCTTTGGTACTCGTGTTTAAAACTACTGCGCTAGCATATTTAGACACATATACAGAAGCCTCCATGATTTCGTCAAGTGGCTCAGTTTGGCTGGTGTAAGCAATAACAGGATAACCAAACGGTCTGAATTTCTTTTTGATAGCCAAACGTCTTAAATGGGTCAAGCTTGCTAACGTTTCAACTGGAGTCCTAGAACCAGGATCAAGTACAAATTCCTTGTAATCTAAGGCTTGTGCCTTGACAACGAGATCATTGAGTGCGTCGAGTCCCTCTGCTTTTATAATTACCGGAACAGAGTTTTCCTTGGCAAGGTTAACGATTGCTTCGTAGTTTGCTTCAGTCGCCTCTCCGATTAATGGCTTGCGGGATGCCAAAGGCACAAGTGCTGCCTTTAAAGCTACTGGATCACTACTAAGTAACAGCAGTGACTTTTCCGTTCCCGCAGCAACAATCCCAGCGACTTTTCCAAACCGCGCAGCATCTCCTGATTCATGAACCACGGCTACACCATCAATGGAATAATGAAGCCCAACGCGGTCAAATTCCAAACCCTTGATTTCTTGAAGCTTTAGATTCAGTTCGTCATCACTCAAGGCGTCAGATACTCGGATAAGCAACGTCGTGGGGTGATAGAAAGTCTTATCATGACGGAAAAGTACATTTTCATCTCCAAGGACAGACTCATTGCCAAATTTAATGGCTTTAATCGGAGGAGCTGAAGCAGAATCCAACGCTTCCCGTGCAACAGCAGTGACATATGGACAGGTGTCCAAGGACGCTTTTCCTGAAGCCAAAGCCATAGCAAAGGCTAAACAAGTTGGTACGCCACACTCTCCGCAGTTTTTCTTTGGTAGTTGCTTATAGATTTCTAAACCTGTTAGAGCCATTTTGAAACCCCTTTCTAAGTTGACTTAGGTAATTCGGTTGTCTACCAAGACCCCTAAGAAATTCAAGTAGGGGTCTTGGTATCATGT
>JAJYAS010000217.1 GCA_021779415.1 Bacillota bacterium | reverse complement strand
CACACAGATGTCCGAGATCTTTTCATAAATGGCCTTCTCTGCCTCCGGCTTGAGCTTGTAGCTGAAGATGACTTCGCGATTTCGCCGATCCGGTACGAAGTACCTATCCCGATAACCCCCCAATGTCTTCCCCAAGCGTTCTCCTCTGTCCAGTAAATAAATTTGAGGCCAGAGGTCCATAAGTCCGTTAGGAGCTGGTGTCCCTGTTAGGCCCACAATTCGTTTGATAAGAGGTCGAACTTTGCGAAGGGCCTTAAACCGTTTAGCACTAGCAGACTTGAAGCTGGAGAGTTCGTCGATCACAACTAAGTCAAACGGCCAGTCCTTCCCATAGTGCTCGACCAGCCATGTTACGTTCTCCCGGTTGATAACGTAAATATCTGCTTTCGATTTCAGAGCTGCCACCCGAACCTTCTCCGGCCCTAAGACTTTAGCAATTTTGAGGTATTTTAGGTGATCCCACTTCTCACACTCCTTACTCCAAGTGTCCTCAGCGACTCGCAGCGGAGCAATAACCAGAACACGTTTGACCTCGTGGAGAAGTTCATTAATCGCTGTCAAAGTTACCACCGTTTTTCCCATGCCTAAATCGAGGAGGAGTCCACATGCGGGCTTGTCCAGAATTTGTTTTGCTGCGTAGTCTTGATAATCATGCGGAGTGTATCTCATCCACGAACTCCTTTACTTTCTCCATGCTGTCAATCACTCGTACCTTATGCCCAAGCCTCTCAAGGACTGCTGCTAGTTTCACTTGTTTAGGTGAGAGATGTTTGCCCGAAGCTTTCAACTCTACGAAATACACCCTGCCACCTGGAACGATCACCATCCGATCGGGCACTCCGACCATACCTGGTGAGATGAACTTTAACGCCAGTCCACCGTTCGCTTTAATTTCAGTCCTAAGCTTTTGTTCAATTGCCTTTTCTCTCATGCCATACCTCCGTGAACAGTGTTTACGCTCACGCGCGTATATGAGCAAACGCGTACATGCATCACGCGCCCATTCACGCGCGCCTTTATATCCTTTATATAAATACCTTATATATAGTTATTGTTAACACTGTTACCATTACCCTTCAGACCCGCATCCCTTCTACCTTCAGACCGTTAACTGTTGCTGGTAACGGAGGCTTTTTTCCGTCTACACCGTTTACACCGTTTCTTTATTTACAAAAATGTTTCTAAAAAACTGTTAACCTTGTTTACGCTGTCCCGTTAACAAGGTTAACAAAAACACACCCTTTGTTTACGCCCTTGTATACGGTCTTTGATGACCATAAATCTTAAATCTCAGCAATCCTTTATACCTTTCCCAGCCCTCAGCGTGATCCAATATGCTACGAATCTCACGAGCCTGAATGTTAGAAAGCTGCTTAGGATCGCCACCGAAACACTCACACCACACTTCGATAGCACATACCTTCGTGCGTTTCACGGTACCCACGCCGCTTGTAAAATCCCCAGCTAGGAACATCCGTCTTGCACTTAAATCCCTGGTATCCCAATCGTCTGGAAGCAGCATATCCAAGTATTCATACACGATACCTGCCTTGTCGCTATCCTCCGTGTGCTCGGCCTGGATCCTCCTGGCCCATTCCTCAAGTTCTGGGCTGAGGTACAATTTCTCCCCAGAAAGATAGGACTGGACCGCTTCGGCCCAAAGCTGGTCAACGTTTAAATCCTCCCAGATGCTTTGTTTGCCGTCTCCGACGTTGATCGGCCAAAACCGTCTGCCCCCAGTTTTATCCCGCAAACACTCGTAGTCGTTGGTCGTACCGATGAAGATGCATTGCCTCGGGAAAATACCCGTTCGTCGGCCATAGGCTTCGCGAAAGATATCCTCTTGCTTGGAGATAAAGTGCTTCAACGCATCAATGTCAGCTTTCTTGGCGGCTGATAACTCTCCCATTTCGATGATCCACACACCTTGCAATTGTTCGTAGGCTTCCTTTCCGGTCACGGTCGTCAAGCTGTCTGAATACCATTTACCGCCGAGCCTCTTTAAAAAATAGCTCTTACCAAGACCCTGTTTGCCGATCATGAGGAGCATATAGTCAAACTTGCAGCCTGGGTTTAAGACTCGTGCCACGGCTGCGGTGAAGGCCTTTCGGGTCACGGCCCTCGTGTATTCGTTATCCTCAGCACAGAAGTAGTCGATGAACATGGTATCAAGTCGTTGGACTCCGTCCCATACGAGGCTGGTCAGGTATTCCTTCACAGGATTAAATCGGTTCTGCTCGACAATCACCGACATCGCGTCCATGGTTTTGCTGGTATGACTAATATCGTAGACACGCTCTAAGTAATGCCTGAGAGCCGCGTCGTCCGCATCGGACCAAAAAGCGCCTTTATCTCTGCCACGCCATGGTAAATCTCTTAATAGCTCATTTCGATGGGCAAAGACGTTATTGCCCACGGTCTTAACGAGCTGGGGATCATGGTCTAAGATTAATCGGATGTTGTCGATGGTCGCCTTCAGGGTTCCATCTTTTTTGTACTCCAATTGTTTAGCCCACTCGTCATCCTCAGCCTTAAACTCTTCTGTTGCGGCAGCCATACTCTCGGACATCAGCTGCTGTTTAACGGCCCCATCGTTGACCGCCAGTTCCTGCATCGCCATAAAAGAGGGCCACTTGCTGGGTGGAGTTCTTTCTGCTACCCCATCGTCCTGAGCACCAAATTTATGAACACGGACCAGGTCAAAGGCGTTGACCAATTGACCGCTGATGGGATCCGTTCCGTGGTGGGAGTAAGCAAACGTGTCATGGTCGTAAAGCACCAAACCCCCAGAGGTCGAGCCGCTGATGTAGGTGTACCGATCCTCCACTTCGCAAGGTGCATAACGATCGGTAAGGAACCTTTCTAGTGCTTCGGTAATCGAATACGTGCGGCAAAAGGCCCCGACAACACCTTTTTTCTCCAAAGGGTTGCCTTGCTTATCCGCTAATTTCTTATGTTGTTGGCTAACCCGAGAGGATACTGGCCAGCTTGAGGCATCTTTCCAATTTTGGTAATGAGCCAGGACTTCATCCGGGTCAAGCCAAGGCCCATCCTGGAATTCGAAAACGTGCTCACCATCGCTGGATGTTGAGGGCCAGTACATGAGCCTCGCCGGTTCATACGTCGTATCATCAAACAATTCAAGGCCAATATCTTCTGCCACACGACGGCTTAATGCTGCATACTCTTCAGCCGTTACTGGTCTAGATAAGGGGATAACCAACCGGAGCCTTGGAGACTCATGCGAATGCTTGTGCGTACTGTAAATGCAGCAAGCATAATCCTCAAATATTAAGATGCCCTCCCAAGTACCCGGATCGGCGTAGTCCATATCCAGGGTGACTAATGAACGATACTCCACATGAGTGGTCTTACGTATGCCGTCCTTGAGCTTCCCTCCGACGAAACCACCCACGTCCTTACGAGCATCCTGTTCGTCTTTGGACATTTTCCGATAGTCTGCTACGGTTTCAGACGTTCTTTGAGTGGTTTTCACCTTTTCTAAAAACTCCGACCAGGTCATGTCTCGATTCGTCCATTTTTTCTCTTTTCGTGACGTTCCAGTGGCAATGCTAAACGAGCCATCATGCCTTAATTGAGCCATCTTTTTTAACCCCCGTCATCCTGATCCTTTCGACTGCTTTTAGTGCCGTTAAATCACGATAGCCCTCGGAGTTCCTCATATCTAAGCTTTCCTCACGGAGCTTTTTACGTTCTCGCTGCTTCTGTCTGTTCCGCACAACTTAGCCTCCTAATCTTTCTTGTAAAAGTCTGTCTCAAATCCTGCGGCACTTAACAGAAGTCCCTCTGCCCAAGGGATCGGCTGTCCCATGATGCTGCACACGTCTTCTAGCGAGCCAAAGCCCAAAGGTGCGTCGATGATGATTTCATCATGGATGTGCATGATAATCTTGTAACCGGACTTATTGACCCTGAGCATGGCCTCAGCCAGACAATCCCTTGCGGTAGCCTGAACAATATTTTCCACTAGCTTCGGTCCATAGGTATCGATGCGACACCACTGTTTGTTCTCGCCAACACCCTCATACGTGAGTCCCTCGCGTCCAAATTTGTTAACCTCTAATTTGGGTTTGATATAGGATAGCCTCCGACCCGAAGGTAGGGTGATAAATAAAATTCCGCTGGTGTATTGGAATTTAACCTTACCAACGGCTTGTGGTGTTCGATCCTTCACCGCCTGAAGTGCGGCTTTGTCGACGTCCCACCAGAAGCGTGTTATTTTTGGGTTCGCGGATCTCCAAGCCAAAACGAGGGGTTTCAACTCATTGTCTGCAACCCCCATAGTTAACGCTCCCATCGCGGTTAACGCGCCAACGCTACCACCGTAGCCTAAGGCTAATTCACTTATTTTTCCTTTTTGCCGAAGCTCGTACTCAGGGTTTCCCTTAACGATTCGTTCTAAAGGCACTTTGAACATCTGCGAAGCTGAGGCTTCATAGATCTTCCCGTGAGTCGCAAAGACCTCCATACGCCATTTCTCCCCGGCGAGCCAAGCGATCACGCGTGCTTCAATGGCGGAGAAGTCGGCTACTATAAATCGATGGCCCTTCGACGGGATGAAGGCGGTTCGGATGAGTTCCGAGAGCACACTTGGGACACTATCGTAGACCATTTCTAGAAAGTCATAATCTCCCTCCTTCACGATACCTCGCGCCAGTTCCAAGTCCGGAAGGTGATTCTGTGGTAAATTTTGAATTTGCACGAGCCTACCGGCCCATCGCCCCGTTCGATTCGCACCATAAAACTGCAAAAGTCCACGCACATGCTTGTCAGGACAGAGGGCTCGTTGCATGGCGTTGTATTTCTTGATAGAGGTCTTGGCCATTTCTTGTCGTAGCTGGAGTAGCCTTTGGATTTCACCGTTTGTGGTACTCGCCATTTCGCTGACCACCTTTTTAGACAAACTCTCGATCTCAACCCCATTGTCTATTAGCCAGTCTTTGAGCTGGGCTACACTGTTGGGATTATCCAGTCCGGTTAGTGCCTTGGCTTCTTCGAAGAGACCCGTTCTGTATCGTTTATCACACTGGATCGCGTTATGGACAAGCTGGGTATCCACCAAGATTCCTTGATCGTTGATCTGCTGATCAAGCATCCAAAGCTCCTGTTCATTGTTGGAGATAGGATAATTTGCGATCTTTACCCGAATGGCTCGTTCAACCTCAACGTCCCGCTTACAATAGTCCTTGAACGTGGCCCATTTCTCAGGTGCATGGCCGGGTAGGTTGCGAGTTCTCCCGACATTGACTTTCGTGGGCTTACAGGGGATGGAGAAGTACCGGATGAGTGCTTTGCCTTCGCTCATTTTCTGTTCTTCAAGTCCTAGAACCTTAGCGACTCCGGCGAGATAGAGCGGCAATCCTAACATGGCCGACTGGACGGCTGTACAACGCCAGGCTTTTGGTGAAAAAGGCTGCTTGAGATAGACAGACAAACATGTTCGTTCGAAGTTAGCGTTAAAGGCGGCCTTTAGGATGTGATCATCGTTGAGGGCTGCAAGTAGTTCTGCTGTTAGCTTTTCACCACTCGCCAGATCCACTAGGTGCACGGGTTCTTCGTCAAAGGCATAAGCGAATAACAGTATTTCAAAGTCGGGAGCAGAGGTGTAGGCGTACACCCCCGCTTTGATTAAATCCACACTGGAGAACGTTTCAATGTCGATGCCCAACGTTCTCATCCTAGAAAATCGTCATCGTCTTCATCATAGGACTCAAAATCGTCCTCTGCTCTGCTACGTCCTCCAAGGGGTTCTCCGTCGGCTAGTTTTTGCAGGTTCTGCAAGCCACAAGCTATGCCTTTGTTGCCATTCGTATTAAAGGCATAGAACGTGATGCTGGCCCGGCCATAACAACCACTGTAAACTTCCGTGCTATCCAGTATCGCTTTAGCATATCGGTCCACAATTCCAGGTGCTGTAGCGCTGTTGGCATTGATAAAATAGCAGTTCTCATAGTTTTCATCATCGTCTCGATCAATGTCGCCGTCGCGAAGTGGGAGCTTGAGGTTTGCTGGTATCTTGCCGCCAAACTTAGAAAGGCCTTCTTTCTTGGCGGCTTCGATGGCTGCATTGATTTTGGCGATGGTCTCTTTATCCGACTTGGAGATGATGAGACTGACGGAGTATTTTTCGTCCCCGCCGTTGATGCTTTTTGGTTTCCAGACATGAGCATATGAGAATCTCACTTTTCCTGTAACTACTTTCGTCACTTTGTTTTCCATTCGTTTCATTTCCCCTTTTCTTTTTTGTCAGGCAACGGTCCGAGGTCATTTAACTCCATACAACCTTTGGTGAAGCCTCTCTTTGAGACATAGTCAATGACTAA